>CAZQTZ010000011.1:15657-19711 GCA_964596465.1 uncultured Candidatus Bathyarchaeia archaeon
AGTTTATTAGAAGTCAAGGACTAGCTTTTTTAATGCTCCTGCAAATTAGAAATTACGAAAATTGTTGAAATTATGGGATGGGTATAAAGTTTGGTACTTCCAGCAGAAACAGAAGAGCGTGTTAAACGTAAAGCATTAAGTGCCTGCCAAGATAACCTACGAAAGGTGCTGGAGGTCACTAGAAAGATACCTCAAATGTCTGAGCATTTTGCAAGCGGTGATAAAAATGCCGCTAGAACACTTTTCAGCGAAATCAAAAAAGGCGGAGAAGAGGTCATTAAAGCTAGACAAATGGTTTCCCAAGAACTGGCAGAGATCGGAGCCATACTCATAAGTCGAGAAGATTTTCTCCGATTCACAAATTTAACTAGCGAAATTGCAGATTTCTCTGAGGGAATTGCGTTTTATCTTGTTGAAATAATGGAGCATAGCTGGATTGTACCTGCTGAAATCAAGAAAGATATTCAGAAACTATCTGACGCAGTTCTTGAAACGGTATTAAAACTTAGAGAGACCATGATGGTTCTAAGCTATGGATCCACAAAAACCTTAGAAAAAGCAAAAGATGTGGAAATTGCAGAAAGAATCGTTGATGATTATTATCGTGCTTTAGTCATAAAGGTCCTGAGTAGTAAAATCGATTTGCCTGCAATGTTCATACTAAAAGATGTTCTGCAACTACTAGAAAATTCCGCTGATAAAGCTGAAGACGCGGCAGATGCTGCAAGGGCGCTTTCATTTGTAATGTAAAACTATGGCAGAGAAATTTATGCCTGAAAGAATCAAAGTAGAATTACTTGAGAACTTTCTTGTTGTTTGGAATACAAAAGAAGGATCGCAACTCTACAAAAATGGGTATTATGGTAAACCATTGGGAATTGCAAAACCAAAAATACCTGAATTTTCTGTTCCGCTGATTTTAGATTTGATGGAAGGAGTTTATCTTACCGAAAAAGATCAAATATCAATTTATGAAGGAAAGGATAAGCGCAGAGTTAACTTGACCAGACTCCGTCAAAAAGCGAAGCAATTGTATGAGGAATTTGAGGAAAAATATGTTGTTTATCATGATCTGCGTGAAAGTGGGCTAATCGTAACTCCGGGCATAAAGTTTGGTTGTGATTTCGCTGTATACAAGTATGGGCCAGGCGTTGAACATGCTCCATATATGGTTTCTGTAAAAACGACCAAGGCCGATATCTCAGCAACAGAAATTGTAAAAGCTGGACGTCTAGCAACAACGGTACGGAAACGCTTTATAATTGCTATCCCTGGATTAGGAGAAGAAAAAGTGAAGTATTTAATTTTTAAATGGTTCAAAGCATAAAAAGCTTGAATTTAGCTCGATGTTAGAATTTGATTTCTGAAGTCTCCATTAGCATGCTGATGTGGATATATCTTTGTTGCAACTATACTGCTGCCTTCAGCAATGATTACATCGTCGCCAATCACTGAGAT
The DNA here is from genome assembly GCA_964596465.1 of uncultured Candidatus Bathyarchaeia archaeon. Taxonomy (GTDB): domain Archaea; phylum Thermoproteota; class Bathyarchaeia; order Bathyarchaeales; family Bathycorpusculaceae; genus JADGNF01. Next base: position 17,116 of record CAZQTZ010000011.1, read on the forward strand.
TTCACTTACCTTTGTGGGTTTCTTAATGCTTGAGGACACCGTTGTATGTCTTCCAATTATGCTATGGGATATTTCAGCGCATTCACCTATTGTTGCGCGATCCATTATGGCCGAATCTTCAATAACAGAGCCTTTACCGATGCGGGTATAGTTGTCAATGCAAGAATTGACAATACGAACTCCATCTTCTATTTGGCAATGTCTTCCGATAAGAACTGCCCCTTCAACCTGTATTCTGCCCTGTTGAATTCTTTTAATGGTATCTATCCTCTTCTTTTCGGAATCACTGCTTTCACCTTGCACCCAAACTGGTTTATCAGGACTTATTCGACCTCCAAAATCAGTTAACATGCTAAAACCGCCGTTAAGAAGCTGTTTCATGGCCTCTAGATAGTTTTTTGGTGTACCAACATCGTACCAATTTCCTTTCAGCGTATACCCATACACCGGACGCCCTGTCTGTGTTAGGTAAGGTATAAAGTCATAGCCAAAATCTAAGCGTCGTTTTTCTTCAACTACTTCTTTAAGGGTTTTTTCTTTGAAAATTTTCCTTGTTTCAGGAGAGACAACGTATAAACCAGTGTTTGCCAAATTACTCGGTGCATCTTTAGGTTTAGGTTTCTCAACAAAACAGCGGATACGATCATTTTTATCTATATCTGCAATACCTAAACCTTCGACATTGTCAACTGCTCTGAGTACTATTGTCATAGCCGCACAATTTTTCTGATGAAATTGAATAAGTTCTTTTACATTAATATCAAAGATGTTATCGCCCTGTACTGCTAAGAGAGGACTTTTTATTTCATAATATTCCATGTTTATTCTTGCCGAGTCTGCGCTGCCTAAATCATCTACGTTAGGCTGGTATTTTATATGAACACGTGGCTTAATGTTGTATTTTGCGCTAAAACCAATGCCTGATTCGAAGTAATCATAAAGATCTCTATAATTAGTATACCCTTTTACTCCGAAAATAAAATGTCGAATCCCCTGATTAGCAAGCTGTAATAACGCAAATTCAACAATAGGCCTGTTTAAAAGACGCAGACAAGCTTTGCTCGTTTCAGCAGTAAGAGGCAAAAGGCGAGTGGCTTTTCCGCCTACAGGAATTATCACTCTAATTCTATCAGGGGCGTATGTATCGCCTAGCAAGGGTGCGTATTTGTCGCTCAAATAGTCCACCTATAAATTCATCACCTATAATGAATGATACCGTTATAACTTTTATTGAAAGAATCAAATGTAACATTCTGAAAATTCGCAGATAAAAGTTTATGATTAGATTTGTCCAAGTTCGCCTTTCAAAACTATGGCATTATTATGCATCAAATCTCTAGAAGCATAAATTAAAGTTAAAATTCCGTATTGATCTTCCAACTGCTTAATTTGCCTTAGTAAATCCTTTTTCTCCGAGAGTTCTTTTTGATATTTTTCGTAAAATTGAATCCACTTTTCAGGATTGTGATTAAACCATTGCCTTAACTTCTCACTGGGTGCAATATCTTTAAGCCATAAAGCGAAATTAGCCCTTTCCTTAGACATACCCCGTGGCCAAAGACGGTCAACAAGAATTCTAAAGCCATCTTCGTCTAAAGGCGGTTCATATACTCGTTTAATTTTAATCAAAAATATCCTCCTTCAGTATATCTTTTATAGTCTTAATATTTTTTCCGTAATCTAAAAATTAAGATAATATAAATCTTGAACACACTGAAACTTTATAGCTTCAAAATAAAAATAATGGATAAAGACCTGAGGTTTGAAGGGGATGAACAAACTTAAAGGACTCATAAAATTAACTCGACCACCTAACTGTATAATGATGGGATTTGCTGTAGCTGTAGGTGCTTTTTTAGGTTCATCTGTGCTTCAGGATTTTGCATGGCTAAGAGTTATTTTTGGGGCTATGACTGGGATTTTCCTTACAGCGGCCTCTATGGCTTTAAACGACTATTATGACCGAGCAATTGATGCAATAAATGAACCAGCCAGGCCAATTCCTAGTGGGGTAGTTACTCCTAAAGAGGCCCTATTTTTTACAGCAGCGCTTTCTGCAGTAGGATTTGTGTTTGCTATTTTTACAAGTCTTATCTGCTTGGTAGTTGCAATCATAGCTTGGGCTGTCTTAATGGTTTATGTTACAATTGGAAAACGTAGTGGTTTGCCAGGTAACTTTCTTGTAAGCGCCTGTGTTGCTACGCCATTTATTTACGGTAGCTTAGCTTTACTTGATAGTGTTCCTCTGAATGTCTTACTTTTTGCATCTATGGCTTTTCTATCAAACACTGGTAGAGAAATCACAAAAGGAATCGTAGATGTTAAAGGTGATTTAACAGAAGGCGTGAAAACGTTAGCTGTCCGGTATGGGGAAAAAAAGGCTGCTATTACAGCATCCATATTTTACATTAGCGCTGTTTGCTTAACCCCGATTCCGTTATTACTTGATTTGGTGTCTATTTGGTTTATTCCCTTTGTGTTAATCACGGATATCGGACTGATTGCTTCGGCAATACTTCTAATAAAAGATCACTCACGCGAAAAAGCTAGGAAAATTAAGAAACTAGTTCTTTTCTGGTTCGTTATCGGCTTATTA
>CAZQTZ010000011.1:19721-24018 GCA_964596465.1 uncultured Candidatus Bathyarchaeia archaeon
TGATAAGGTGAGGCTATGTTCAATAGTGAATCCCTTTTGAATTTTACCTTACTATTAATTTGTTATTTGTATGTCTTAACTATAATTTTTATCGCTGGAAAAATTCGTTTATCAAATTCATTAGTCAAGTATTCACGAAAGTTTTTACATATGATGATAGGAAATTTAGTTTTCATAATCCCCTTTTTTACATTCAATTCTTTCCCGTTGAATTTTCCTTTCTTAGTTGCAGTACCCTTTATACTGATTACTTTTCTTGCATCTCCCTACTCGCCATTGAACATTAATAAAAAAATGAAGGGACTAGCCAATATTACCGAAAGAGGTCATCAAACTGGCCTAATGTTTTATGCTTTATCGTACACAATATTAGCAGCTTTATTTTCATCACGACCTTATTTGATAGCAATAGGCATTTTACCCATGTCTTACGGAGATGCTTTTGCATCAATCATAGGCGAAAGATACGGAAAAAAACACTACCTGTTTTTTGCCAAAAAGAGTCTAGCAGGTTCAGCTGCAATGTTCATAACTAGTTTCCTATTTGTTCTATTTAGTTTACTGTTTATGTCAATGTTGTACCCTTTGACGATTAATACTATGTTAATGGTTTCTACGGGAGTAGCCTTGGTTGCAACCTTAGCTGAAGCTTTTTCGCCTTTAGGATTTGATAATATAACCGTACCTAGTTTGAGCATTTTAACAGCGATTATCCTGATGGGGGGATTATAAGATAGGATTCTTAGTTATCGACGGCCTTGATGGATCAGGCAAAAGTACACAAGCATTTTTACTTGAAAATTTCTTTACTAAAAAAGGTAAAACAGTCTGCCTAAGAGTTCATCCATCGGGCGATAATTTCTTTGGAGTTGAATCTAAACGATTTCTTTATGCTGAAGGAAAGAGTGCTCACTTTGCTGCAGCTCTATTCTACATGTTAGATGTTATCCGCTCTATTGCTATTTTTTCTTGGCAAAGATATGATTATACTATTTTTGTACGCTATTTAATGGGGACAGCTTACCTCCCTAAACCAATTGATAAAATCGCTTATTGTTTTTTTGCTATTGTTGTGCCCAAGTCCAATAATATGTTTTTTCTTGACATAACTCCTGAGGAAGCCTATAGTAGAATCCAAGAGAACCGTAACGATCAGGAAATGTTTGAGGATCTCCAAGATTTAAGAAAAGTTCGTTCTAAAGCACTATCACTTAGTCGAATGGGCAAATGGAAAATAATAAACGCGGATAAGCCAAAAGATCAGATAAACTTGGAAATTCAAAAACGAATTCAATAAAAAAATTCGCAAACTTTGTTGCATATTTATGTCATTATTAAAGCGTAGCAAATACCTTCTTTAGCTGTAAATTGTATTAAAATTGGCTATTTTGAATCCTGCATATATACAGGCATGATTTGTGTATGTTAAGAATACATAAGTACGTTATACGCTGATTTACAAGTTTAGAGGATGTTAACATGTCTGAACGCTTTACCAAAAAATGGGAAAGCAAAAGAGAAGGAAGTTCATTCACTGACACACTGCGAGGATCAGTAAGACAACCCCAACCACTTAAACCCCGCTTAGATTATGCCGTTAAAAGAATTGACCTGCAGATTAACAAACTAGACCAGGCTAATGAAAAATTTTCGACAAAAGATAAAGCGCTATTTGCCAAATTGGTTGATGCATACGCAAAACATGACACAGCAAGAGCCAACATTTATGCAAACGAACTAGCTGAAGTTCGCAAAATGGCTAAGCTCACAATGAATGCTAGACTAGCACTCGATCAAGTCGCTTTACGAATGAAGACTGTGACTGAATTCGGAGATATCGTTTCTACTCTTGGTCCAGCAATAGGTGTTTTACGTAGCGTTAGTGTTGGCATGGTAGGTGTGATGCCCGAAGCAGAAAATGAACTATCTGAAATAGGGAATATGCTAAGCGGTTTAATGTTTGATGCGGGTTCAGGTTCAGGGATGACTTTAAACTTTGATTCTGTGAATGAAGACGCGGCCAAAATTCTCACAGAAGCAGCAACAGTTGCAGAACAGAAAGTTAACGCCAACTTTCCTGATTTGCCCCAGGGAATAGGCTCAGGCGCAGCAAACAACAAATCAAGAACTTAAATGGGTACCTCCTCTTTTGATAGCTTCCAATCCTTTTTTTCTTATTAACTAATTCAATAATGAGAATCAAATTATTCTATTCAAGAATTTTAAAAAGAAGTATTAAAAAATCCAAAAAATAAAAATAATTCCGTGCATAATATGCAAAGCAATACTTGAGAAAAACGGCGTTTGATGTATAGGATGAATCAAGAAGCTGTACCTGTAAAAGAGCAATCATTGAAAAGTCTGTTTCTTCTTTCTTTACTAATAACTTTCTTTGCATCATCTCTAATTGGCGTTGTAGTTCCTCTGACTCTTATCGGAATAGCAACAACTTATAATGTATCAATAGGAACGGCAAGCCAAATTAGCGCAGTTTCTTCTGCGATTGGAGTTTTCTTCGCTTTGCTGATGTGTGTTTTAAGTGTTCGATTCAAGCACAAATCGTTATTGATTTTTGGCATATCCTGCATTGCTCTTTCATCCATAGGATGTTACTTAGCTCCAACATTTGAGATAATGCAACTCGTATTTTCTCTAACTGGGATTGGCGCAGTTATAATAGGTGCAATAACTTACACTCTAATCGGCGACTTCTTTCCCTTAGAAAAAAGAGGCAAAGCAATAGGTCTAATAGTAGCAACAACCTCTATGGCGTTTATTATTGGTTCACCTTTAACAAGTTATATTCTTACTATTGCTGGATGGCAATCAGTATTTTTATGGCTAGTTTTACCCATTTCAATAGCAGCAATTCTTCTATCTATAATCAGCATACCCTCAGAAATTCAACAATCACCCATAGAAAAAAAATACTTAGATTGCTTTCGAGGAGTGTTATTAAACAAATCTGCAGTCGCTTGCCTAATTGGATCAATGCTTTATACTGCTTCAATGGCTTTTGGCATCTATATCGTAACTTTTTATAACAGTCAATTCGGAATGCCCATCAGTTTTGGCGCGATTATAATAATGATAGGATCAATAATATCAGTAATCGGAGGTGTTTTTGCAGGGCATCTAATAAATTCGTGTGGCCGAAAGAACTCAATAGCCATAGCCGGAATTCTAACTACCATAACCGGAACAGTATTTGTTTTTATACCTGACCTATGGATTTCAGTTGCTATACGATGCATATCAATATTATTTGGCACCATGACTTTATCGGCTTTTGCGAGTTTATCTCTTGAGCAGGTTCCTAAATTACGAAGTACGATGATGTCACTAACTTCAGCAGTATTAGGAATAGGCGGTTTTATCGGTCCCATAATTGGAAGTATAACCTTAAACCTTTACAATTATCAAATCCTATCCTTGATACTTGCCGCTTTAAGCATCGCATCGCTCATAGTAATAATGATGTGGGCTGAAGAACCGACAAAACTAGTACCCATAAGCAAGCCTGAAAAAATTATTTAATTCTAAATTCAAGATTATGGACCTCAATTTAAGAAGAATTATTAAAAAATAGAATTTTAAAATCAAACTCAATAAGTAGCTCAGTAAATTGTTAACAATTAGAATTCAAATAATGCTAGGACAATTGCACACAAAGTTCGATTTTTTTCAATCTTTTGATTTAAAATTAATTCAAAATTCACATATGTTAAATATCTGCCTAACCGATACGATTATCACAGATTTGCCCTCCTAGCCGACAAATAAATAGAACTGATAAGAAGGATAAAAATGGAAGTTAAACCACATATACTACTAGTAGACGATGATAACACTATCCGAGAAACTCTAAAAATATTACTAGAAGAAAGCGGGTATCTCGTCGATATTGCTGTCACAGGAGAAGAAGCAGTTTCTAAATCTAACATTAACTTTTATAATTTAGCCATAGTTGATTGGAGGCTACCCGATATAGAAGGCACGAAACTATTGGGTCAGTTTAAACAAACTATACCTAAAATGATGAAGATAATGCTCACGGGTTATCCATCCATGAAAAACGCCATAGACTCGGTTAACGCTCAAGCAGATGCATTCCTCCAAAAACCAGCAGATGCTGAACAGTTACTTGAAAAAATCGAGGAGCTACTAGAGCAGCAAGAAGAAGAGAAGAAAATAGATCAGCAAAAAGTAGCTGTTTTCATACAAACCCGGGCAAATGAACTCCAGACAATCAATAAAAAGTAAGATAATCAAGGATGTATCGAAATTATGAAAAAAC
>CAZQTZ010000012.1:0-9006 GCA_964596465.1 uncultured Candidatus Bathyarchaeia archaeon
AAAGATATACGTTGCAATTACGATGCCCTGTCCAATGGTACTTTCCATATGCGGGGTCAGTTTCTATTGTGAATTTAAGATGTTTAGTGTCTTTGTTACGGATTGCGTCTAGGATTCCTTTGTAGGTAGGTTGTTCGAATTCGAAGACGTTTGCTTCTCTGCCGATGCGCCAAGGCCAAAAACTGTGGCTATCACTATTTGAAAGTAACGTAAACCTGTCGAGGGTGCTTAGGCGCCAATTCATAGGCGGATCGCTGCTAAGCCCAGTCTCTAAAGCATGAATATGTTTGATTGTGTCTTGATAGCAGTCTTCGATCCTGTTAAAACCGCTGAAAGCACCAAATAAACTAAACCATGGTGTCCATATATGGGCGGGAAAGATCATGTTTTCATTTGAGATCTGCATTACTTCCTCTACAAGTTGAGGGGCGCTCATGCTCAAGATGGGTCTGCCGTCCGAGCTCAAACTTCCGTATTTACTAAGCCTTTCGTTAATCTGAGCAACATGGTCAAAACTTGAAGATAAGATAACGTGGTGTATCTTTTTTGAGTCATTTTCATAATTAAATATGGTGCAGACTTCGGTGCTTAGCATAAATCTGACTTGTTCGGATGCTCTTGCTACTCTGTAAAGTCCAGTTTCAGTTTCAAGAGTTAGGTTTTCTTGGAGCTCCTTGAGCCATTTTGGGTGAGTAAAATCTCCTGTACCGATAATCTGCAAACCTTTAATTTTTGAATATCGCATAATTTCTTTAATGCCCATTTGTTGGCTCGTGGCTCTGCTAAATCGGCTATGAATATGTAGGTCCGCGATTATCCGAATTTGTCAGCATCTCCAATTAAATGGCTTAGACTTTTAACTGTACTAGTAGAGGTTGGTTTGATTTAACTTAAAAACTTATCATGAATTGTCAGCTAAAAGATAATTTAACTGTAAAGTTCTATCTTAAACGAAGCTAATCGGTTTATAATGTAAAGGTATAGTTTTTTGGTTATTGTCCCGTTTTGCTTGATACTTTACTATTATACAATGTTTTTCTATGAAATAGACTCAATTTATAATCTAATAAAAAAGAGATTTTTATTGAGCAAATGTGTAGCTTGTTTCTGATGTAGTTCCGTCTTCGAAGACGCCTGTCCAGATGATAGCGTAGGGTATTGAGATGGTTCCACTTTCAGTGGGTGTATTGTAATTTGCAGTTATTTCATAGACTGGATTTGGTATAACGGGATACTGAATGGTTACTTGCCAACCCTTGCCGCCGTGGATGTATGTTTCACTGCCTAACAACCCCGTCTCCTGTTTTCCGCCTGTCCAGGAAATATTATTTGTGAATTGTGCGGTTTCTGGATGGTTATTTACTATGTATGCTAATGCTGCATCACGTAGATTTTCCTGAAGCCTCAACTTTGGCATTGCCTGCGGTGAGTCTTCATTATTAGAGGATTGTTGAGCGTTCACAAGAGCCCAACTAATCCCTCCCACGATAGCGAAAATTGCCATAAATACTATAAGTGATTTGACTTTTTCATGCGGCATACTCATTTTCTCCGTTTTCATAGTATGAAAAGAATCTTATAGCGCCATGCATTGGAACAAGCTGTCCTACTTTTTAGGACAAGTGTTCTAACTTTCCCTTCCTGCTTAATTGATTCAAGAAATTAGCTTATTTACAGAATCTTCCATCGTCTTTGGTTGTTGGTAGATTAGAGATTTTTTTGTTAAACCAGCCTATTTTTCTTGTTTTTCTGTTATCGAACTGGGGAATATACGGTTTGATGTCTAAGAGTGGTGTGTTATCTACGATGTCTACATCTTCGATATGTAAGATGTTACTCTGGATTTTTCTTAATCTCACTATAGATATACCAATCGGATTTGGTCTACTTGGCGCACGAGTGGCAAATACGCCGTGTAGATTTTGGTCCAGAAACGGTTTAACCATCAGCTTGAAGCCTCTAATTAAATTTAAATGATAAAGCAGAATAATATGGGAAAATTCCTGTAAATCCACTAGGCCTTCTATATATTCAGCATTTAATTCGATTGTTCCTCTGGTTCCCTTTGCAGCAACAGCTTGTATAGGCACATTTTTCGGTTCTTTAAACGGCGAATGTATGATTCCAATCGATTTATAGGTTATAGTGCTCATTTGGGCTCTCTATACCTGATGTTGTTATTTAAGTTAAATTCTTTGGTCTTTCACCTTTTAAGTTATAAAATTTGTTAACCCTGCCTTTCTAGCCATCTGAACCGCTTGTGTAGTTTCCTGCTTAGTTAGTGGTCTTCGGAGTTCAGGAATTTCATTAGCATTCCATTCTGGTCGATATTGAAACATAATATTAACTCTGGTTTCTGTACCTAAGTTTCTGGTTATCCATTCTAAGATTGGTCTTGTACAGCATTCTAGATGACCTGGTAAAACTAATATTCTTATTATGATTTCACCATGTTTTTTTGCTTCCAAATGATTAGCTGTACATACATTCCAGTAGTTAGGTGCTTGACTGATTCTTTCAGCACATTTTTCAGGGCCATACTTAAAATCTAGCAAATACACATCGGCGAAATCTGCTAAAAGTTGTGCCGTCTCCAAACTATAGTAACTATTCGAGTTCCAAACCACTGGCACATTCTCTTCCACAAGCTGAAAGGTTTGCAGCCATTGCTGTAGCCATGGTGTAGGTTCCCCACCAACTAGATTCACATTTCTACATCCACCCCATCGCAACTTATCTATTTCGGTGGCAAGCGTTATCGGAGTGTATATTTGACCTTCTTCTGCCCACTGAGAAATAGTCCAGTTCTGGCAATGACTACACCTTATTGTACAGCCCATAGTGAAAAATGTTCCTGATGGTACGAGTTCGGGTTCTTCTCCAGTATGCGCAAAAATACTTGACACCACTATATTGTTGCCGCAGCCGCAGTAACCTACATTTCCTGTTGTTCGATTTACGCTACATTTTCGTGCGCAAAAACAGCATTTTTGCATTATCCTATCGGCGATTTCCAGTTTCAAATTAAAATAGGACTTCTCTGGAGATGTATAACCATTAAAGAAGTCGGTTCTATCAGCTTTTTGTTCAATTCTGCTAAATTCTTCTTTGCACTTGGCATGCTCTTTCCAAAGCTTCTCAATTGAATCATTTTTATTAAAGGACGCTGGAACCTTCTGAGTTATCTTGAACTTTGCAGGTTGGGCGTTATTCACAACGGCGATGTACCTAGATAAACTCTTCTTCACAAGCACATTGTCAAAGACGTTGGATGCTTCTGGTAGTAGAATTTTCCACATTGCCAGTCTACAAGTAAACTTTACTAGGCGATATATTAAAACAGGGCATAGGGAAATTTGGAGCTGACTTGATGGAGCTTACCTTTAATGGGGATATATTGGCCGCATACTGAGCACTTCATTTCTGGGGTAAGATTCCATTGAATAATCTCGAAACTGTATCGCTTAATGACGGGTTCGTCGCAGTTGGGGCAATAGGTATTTTCATAAGGGTGCCCTGGAACATTACCAACGTAAGGAAAGTTTAATCCCTCATTCTTACAGGTCATATACGCCTTTTCTAATGTTTCAACTGGGGTAGCGGGAGTAGTTGTCATTTTGTAGTCAGGGTGAAAACGTAGTAGATGAAACGGCGTATCTGGTCCTAAGTAATTTTTAATCCATATTGCCATTTCCCGAATCCTATCTATAGAGTCTCCGACTTTTGGGATTACCAAGTTTGTGATTTCTATGTGAACTCCACGTAGTTTTAGTTCTTTAAGCGCTTCATAGATGGGTTTTACTTTTCCAACCGCAGAGACACTCTTGTAGAAATCAGGATCACCACCTGCTTTGAAATCAACCGTTGCTGCATCCAAAAATGGCGCTATAGTTTTCACTGCTTCAGGAGTCATATACCCATTTGTCACGAAAGTATTGAACAGTCCTTCCTGCTTCGCCAACTCAGCAGTATCTCGGGCATACTCCATATAGATGGTCGGTTCTGTATAGGTGTAGCTTATTCCCTGGCAATTCTTTTCCTTAGCCGTTTTAACAATCTCTTCAGGAGGAAAATCTTTTCCTGCTATTTCTTTCCCTTGACTTATCATCCAATTGTCGCAAAATTGGCAACGAAAGTTACATCCAGCCGCCGCCACTGACATCACATAAGATCCAGGATTAAAATGTGAGAGCGGTTTTTTGCTAATGGGGTCAACACAAGCCGAAACCGCTTTGCCATAATTCAAAGAATAAAGAACCCCTCCACGATTCTCCCTCACCAAGCAGAATCCCGTTGAACCATCGTTAATAAGACATCGACGAGCACAAAGGCAACATCTCACTTTACCCTGTTTCTCCCTCTCATACAATATAGCTTCATGCAATGACAACCGAATTCACCTTCACATCAAAGAATCTAATAGCAGACCAATAATAAAATATGAATAATCCCGCTAAAAAATCATGCTTAATTCAAAAGACAGATAGGCTTACTACATTTCCACTTATAAAAAGAACAACAGCTGAAACATTTTGTTTGTTGTTCTTTTAAGATGTTCTGATGCTTATACTTTAACGAAAAGAGAAATTGTGAAAAAATTTGTTTCTCGCAATAAGAGGCAGGTTTGGCTTATAGTTGTGGCTTAAAGTCAAATGTTAGTCAATGCAGGCGATGATAAACTATGGCTTTTAGCATTTGAAGTTGTTGTGGAAGCAAGAGTAGTCACCAGTGTGACAAGCAGATCCTGTTTGTTCAACGATGTAGATTAATGCATCGTAGTCGCAGTCAGCAGCTACTTTCTTGATTTTCTGAACATGACCTGAGGTTTCACCTTTCTTCCAGAGCTCATTTCGGCTTCTGCTCCAATAATGTGCAAATCCCGTGCTCAAAGTTTTTTCTAGAGCTAATTTGTTCGCATATGCTAGCATAAGAACAGCGTTAGTTTTAGCGTCCTGTACGATGACTGGTATCATTCCATCCATCTTCTTCCAGTCCATCTTCTGAACTAAGTCAGCGTTGGTCATGGTCTAATGGTCACCCCCATCTTTCGCAAATACTCTTTGATGACTGGTACAGGGTAATTGTTATAGTGGAAGACTGATGCGGCTAAGGCTGCGTCTGCTTTTCCTTTTGTGAATGCTTCTAGGAAATGTTCTGGCTTTCCCGCTCCACCGCTGGCAATAATTGGTACTTTTACTCTTTCTGAGATCGCACGAGTTAATTCGAGGTCATATCCGTCTTTTGTGCCATCGCGGTCCATTGATGTGACTAGAAATTCGCCAGCGCCCATCTCCATAGCTTTAATAGCCCACTGAATTGCATCTATCCCCGTGGGTTTTCTTCCCCCGTAGGTATATACTTCAAACCAGACTGGACCATTTGCTGTTTCTATCATGATTTTATCTTTCTGTTTGCCCGTGTTTCTTTTTGCATCTATCGCAACGACAACGCATTGCTGTCCAAAAATATCTGCCAGCTTTTTTATTAGAATTGGATTTTCTACTGCGGAAGTGTTCACGGAAACCTTATCTGCGCCACTGCAAAGGATGAGTCTTGCATCTTTTTCACTGCGTATTCCGCCGCCGACAGTGAATGGTATGTTTATCGCGCGGGCTACCCCTTCCACGACTCCGCGTAAAGTTTCCCGATTATCTGAGGAAGCAGTGATATCTAGAAAGACTAGTTCATCTGCTCCGGCATCTGAATACCGTTTTGCTAGCTCAACGGGGTCTCCTGCGTGTTGAAGTTGAAGAAAATTTATACCCTTAACGACGCGGCCGTCTGTTACATCTAGGCAAGGGATTATTCTCTTAGCTAACGGCATGTTTATGCTCCGTTGACTGCTCTGATGGCTTCTGCGAGGGTAAATCTGCCTTCGTAAAGCGCCTTTCCCACAACGACGCCTTTAACGCCTACTCGTTTGAGTGCAACTAAATCGTTTACTCCACCTATCCCGCCGGCAGCGATTATATCTACATCTGGGGTTTTGCTCGCCTCATTGAGGGTCTCCAAATCTGGTCCCTGTAAGGTGCCATCTACTGCTATCGATGTGATGAAGAAGTTTTTAACATTTAAAGTGAGAAATTTACTCATTGCTTCTTCTATTGTAAATGAGGTGGCTACTTGCCATCCCATCATCATAACTTGTCCGTCTTTGTTGTCTAACGCTACGATTACGTGTTCTGGTCCAAACTTGTTCAATATCTTTGTTATGGCTTCGGGATTGGTAAAAGCTAAAGCGCCAAAAATGACGTGGTTTATCCCCGCTGATAAGAGTTTATCTGCTGCTTCGTAAGTTCGGATTCCTCCGCCTACTTGAATAGGTAAAGCAGTAGCTCTCGCGATTTCAGCGATTGTAGATAAATTGTCTCCTCTGCCAAACGCTGCATCTAAATCTATTATATGGATTCTTTCAGCACCTTCAGATTTCCACTTTAAAGCGACTTCTACAGGGGTCCCTAAGTGTTCGTAGATTTTAGCGGTATTTGGATCCCCACGGGTTAATCGGACAACTTTTCCTTTCATTAAATCTATCGCGGGAATAATCTGTATTTTATCTGTCATTTAGCAACCATCCTCGCAAAGTTTTTTAGAATTTTTAAACCAATTTCACCTGACTTTTCGGGGTGAAATTGAGTGCCATAAATATTCTTCTTAGCTACTGACGAAGTGAATGTCTCACTGTACTCAGTTTCGGTGCATATAATTTCTTTTTCAATTGGAACTGGATAAAGAGAGTGTACAAAGTACACATATGCGCCATCGTTGATATCATTGAAGAGCTCATTTTGCTTCGTCATTTTTATTGCGTTCCAGCCCATATGCGGCACTTTAACTGGGCTAGTTAATCTTACGTCTTTGCCTTTAAAAAAGGATAAGCCTTCACCTGGGCCTTCTTCACTTCTCTCAAAAAATAATTGGAGGCCAAGACAAATTCCAAGAATAGGTGTACCTGCGTTTGCAGTGTCTCTCAGTTCATCTCTTATCGGCTTGAGGGCTTCTGCTGCTGCCGTAAAGTTGCCCACCCCTGGTAGGGCTATCGCATCAGAGGCTTTGAGCTTTTGGCTAGGAGTTGATATAGTCACTGTTAATCCTGTCTTTTCCAAGGCAACTTTAAGGCTTAGCAAGTTGCCAACACCATAGTCAATTATGCGTATCTGAGGCATTAGATTACTCCTTTTGAGCTGGGGATTCCTTTTCTTCGCGAATCTAAAGCTATCGCTTGTTTAAACGCTAATGCGAGTGCTTTGACAGCTGCTTCTGCTTTATGATGATCGTTGCCGCCGTACTGGACCCAGACATGGATGTTTGCGGACAGCGAAGTGGCTAAAGTTTCAAAGAAGTGAACTATGTCTTCCGTTGCCATATCTTCTATTTTCTTTCCCCGCAGCTTAAGGTCAATAACAGCATATGGACGTTTAACCAGATCGATGGCTGCAAAAGCTAATGATTCATCCATGGGCACAGCTGCATATCCGAAACGGATTATCCCCTCTCTACCAGCCAATGCTTTGTTGAGAGCCTCACCTAAACCTATGGCCAAATCTTCGATTGCATGGTGCCTAAGATCGCCCTTTACTTTAGCTGAGAGATCAATCAAACCATGCGTAGCAAAAGAAGTTATCAAATGATTAAAGAAGGCAACACCTGTTTCAACTTCGATTTTTCCTTCGCCATCAAGATTCACTTTTACGGTGACTTCGGTTTCACGTGTTTTTCGGTATACTTCATCGGCTCTCATGATTCTACCTCATGTACTCTTTTAATGCAGATAGTAGTTTAACATTCATTTCAGGCAGCCCAACTGTAGTTCGAAGACAATTTTCAAAGTTGAGCAATTTCCCTAACTTCTTGATTACTAAGCCTTTTCTTAGAGCTGCTTCATAAACCTGCTCATATGGTTTTTCAGTGCGGAATAAGACAAAGTTTGCCTTAGAATCAAACGCATATACGCCTTGTATACTGTTTAGTTCGTTTATGAGTTTTCCACGCTCCTGCTTTAAAGCAGCAACGGACTTCCGCATTAATCCGCTATTCTCTATCATCTTCCTTCCCATACTTAAGGAAACAACATTTACTGGATAGGGTGCTGGCATCTTATCAATAGCCTTCGCCAATCTTGGATTAGCTACTGCGTATCCGAGTCTGAGTCCTGCCAAACTAAATGCTTTAGAGAAGGTTCTTAGAACAATCAGGTTTTCGTACTTGTTTATCCACTGAACAACAGAATAATCAGCGTACTCTGCATAAGCTTCATCGACTAATACTATGCCTGGGAATTCTTCAATTAAGGCTTCAATCTCTCTTGGTTTAAGCTGATTAGCCGTCGGGTTATTAGGTGAACAAAGATAAAGCAGTCTTGCGTTTGGAGTAAATTCTTTTCGCATTCCATCAACATCTATCGAAAAGTCGTCTTTTAAAGGTACAGCCACGAACTTTGCACCTTGATATTGCACACAGTACTTAAAGACTGTAAATGTTGGTATGAATGTCACTGCGTTGTCTCCTTCTTCAAGAAAGATTCGAATAACTCTCTCCATGACTTCATCGCTAGAATTGCCAACTGTGATGCTTTCAGCAGAAACCTGAAGATATTCGCCAATTTTCTGTTTCAGTTTGCTTTCTTCCTCTTGAGGATAAATCCTAAAGTCACATTCTTCTGCAACTTCTTTCAGTAGCGGAATGACCTTTTCTCGAGGGATGTAAAGGTTCTCATTATAATTTAATTTCACAATTTCATTAGGCGATAGACCATATTCCTTAGCTATAGCCTCATTTGTTTTCTCTGCATTGTAACTTTCAGAAACTTGTAGTTTGGCAAGTTTCTTATCTAACCAATTTTTACATGCCGTATTCATTTTTCAAACCTCGCTTCAACTGCCCTATAGTGATTCGGTAACATCTCAGCAGTCGTTAGCACATTTATGCTGTCCTTTACTTTCAGAAGGCCTTCTTTTGTGCTCTTAACAATATTGACTCTTCGGGTGAAGTCGAGAACCGATAATC
>CAZQTZ010000012.1:9016-23593 GCA_964596465.1 uncultured Candidatus Bathyarchaeia archaeon
TCCGAAGCCTC
Source organism: uncultured Candidatus Bathyarchaeia archaeon (assembly GCA_964596465.1). Lineage (GTDB taxonomy): Archaea > Thermoproteota > Bathyarchaeia > Bathyarchaeales > Bathycorpusculaceae > JADGNF01. Next base: position 9,028 of record CAZQTZ010000012.1, read on the forward strand.
CCGTAGGCAGGACGTGGTTAGTTCCGCTCCCATAGTCGCTTAAGGCAACTGGACTATACGGGCCAAGTAGGATAACACCTGCGGAAGTAATTTTATCAGCAATCTTCCTTTGATCCTTAGCGATTATTTCCAAATGCTCAGATGCAAACATATTTGCCAACATAACCAACTCATCGTTGTTTGAACAAATAATTATGAATCCATATTTCGACAATGATTGTTCAATTATATCGCAGCGTTCAGCTGAAGTGGTCTGCTGTTTTAAATATTCTTGAACTTCTCCAGCAAGTTTTTCTGATGTAGTTATCAGTCCTGCAACGCTATCAGTGCCATGCTCTGCTTGGCTAATCATGTCGGCAGCAATAAGTTTAGGATCAGCTGTTTCATCTGCTAAAACAAGAACTTCGCTTGGTCCTGCAGGCATATCAATAGCTACATCTTGTGAGACTAAAACTTTAGCAGCGGTCACATATTTGCTCCCGGGACCAACAATTTTTTTGACTGGTCTAATGTTTTCTGTTCCATATGCTAGCGCAGCTATAGCTTGGACTCCGCCAACTTTGTAGATTTCGTCAACTTTACAGATGTCTGCCGCTACCAAAATTAAAGGATTAATTGTTCCTTGAGATGTAGGCGGCGAACAAACTACAACTCTGGGCACACCAGCGACTTTGGCAGGAGTTGCCGTCATAACCACCGTACTAGGGTACACTGCCAATCCCCCTGGAACATAACAACCTACGCTTTCAATAGGACGTAAAGATGCTTCGACAGTTATGCCTTCATTTGTCTTCTTAAAGGTCTGTTGCTCTAGTGTCAGTTTATCCATAGCGGCAAGTTTCTTCTGCATTAGCTTGAGAGCATCAATTTGCTCCTTACTTACAAGTTTATAAGCAGTTTGAATTTCTTCAGCGGTTACTCTTAGGCTTTTAGCCGTTAGTTTTGTTTTGTCAAATTTTTCTGTAAATTCCAGTAATGCTTTGTCGCCTTTTTGTTTGACGTTCTTCACTATGTCTTTGACAGTGTTTTCAAGAACTGGGCTATCTTTTTCGTTTAAAGCCTTTATCCTTTTAAACCATTCAGTAGGGAGGTTAGCTGTTGTCCAAACTCTTACTGGTTCTTGGTTGGGCATTTACCTTCATTTCTCCGTGCTATCTCATCTAACGCCAAAACCTGTCTTGGCTCATAGACTACTAACCCCTGAGCTATCTTTCTTATTTTGGGAAGCAATGCTATGAGGCAGTCTTTCTCAATTACGGTATTGACGCTTACCCAAGTGTCGTCTGCCAAGGGGGATATTGTTGGATTCTTCAGGGCAGGTAACTCTGTTAGAAGCTTTTTCAAGTTCTCTTTCTTGACATTAACAAATATGTGGATTCGCTTAGAGCCATCTACAACACCTTTGAGCAAAGCGACTATATCAAAGATTTTTTCTCTTTTTTCCGGGTCTTCAAGAGCTTTCTTGTTGGCTATAAGTGAAGCCGAAGATACTAATACGGTGTTTATTATGCGAAGATTATTTGCCTCTATAGTGGTGCCTGTCTCAGTTACATCCATGATGCAGTCGCTGTTTTCTGGTGGCTTAGCTTCAGTTGCGCCAAATGATAAGAAAATTTTTGCTCTTGGATTATCACCTTTTCTCCACCATGGCGTAACTATCATCGGGTCTTTATCTCCGAACCACTTCTTGTATTCAGGGGTGCTCTTTAGATAATCTGAGGCGATGTTGAGGTACTCTGTGCTGACTCTGAAGTTCTTACCTTGGCTCCAGATTTCTTCCATAAAGCCTCCTAAAGTAGTGCCTTCTTTGATGCTTTTTGGAACTGCGATGACAAGTCGGATTTTACCATATTCAAGATTCTGTAAAATCTCTACATCAGCTCGGTTTTCCTTAACCCAGTCTTCACCAGTGATTCCAAGATCCTGAAGGCCTTCAGAAACAAAAACTGGAATTTCTTGAGGTCGCAGAACCTTTAGTTCTATCTGGGGGTCATTTATGCTCGGACGGTAGGTACGTTCTGTTGCGCCGATTTTAAAACCTGATTTAGAGAAGAATTCCAAGGTTGCTTTTTCTAGAGAGCCTTTTGGGATGGCAAATTTTAATTTATCCATATTTTTTCACCTATTTTTGTTAAAGTAGAATTTTTTAGTCTGTTCGCTGTCTGTTTTTCTGTTTTGAGAAGTTCTTTTTTTTGAGAGGTTATGCGTACGATAGAATAAGTTTTCGTCTTTAAACGAATGATTTTTCGACTGCATTTATTGAGGATGAACGCAATCGCCTTTGGTGAACGCAATCCCTCATCTTTCTCACTAAGCGCACCATTTGGCGCGTCTTTCTAATAAACGTATCTTTGCTATTTACTAATTTATAGTTTGATAGGTTTGTCTTATATTGAAATGTTAAAGCCTTTCTTTATTTCAAAGACTAATGGTGGAACGCTTGTTTTTGTGTCTACTTCTATATCCAGAATTCCTTCAAGGATTCCCGCTAGTATTTCCGGTTCGATAATGAACGGTGTTTTAACGAGTAGATATTTGTCTTTGAGGTAAAATTCGCCAAAGCCTTGGATTCGAAGCTTCCTAAACACGCTTTCCCAGTTATCCTGACTAATCGCTTTCATGTCAAGAGTTGTTTCCATCGCTACTTTCAGAGCTGACCCCATTGTTTTGCCTATTTGACGCCATCTTTCTTTGGGTGTTTGCTGAATCAGAATGTTCAATAGTTCAACATTAACAAAGGCTATTCTGCTGATGCCATAATAGTACTCGCCTGGAAACCTCCAATCGTAAATCATCAACCCCTTATAAATATCGAGCATTTTGCTGATAAGAGGCTTAATTCCCGGTTCTTTTCCGTCTCGTATTAGCGCGTCTATGTATTCTCTTTCTTCTTTCTCAAGAATTATCGTTGTTCTTTTTGCTGCTTCTTCGATATTAGGAGGATGCGTGGAGACGTTTTTTCTGTCATTTTGCATATTCTGTATTTCTATAGATATATTTTATATGCTTTTCTAAAAAGCCCATCTATCCGAAGAAGACTTAATAACGGCTTAAAAGGATTCTAGAAAATGCCGATGACGAAATTTGAAAAGCTGAATTGATGATGCACCCTGGGGTATCCGAGGCAAAAAATTAACTTATTATTTTCTTTTGCACAAGGAATCGCATCATAACTAATCCAATTATGAATAACACTAATCCTACTGCGAATGAGGCAACTAGGTTTATGTTTAGTACAACTGCTAGCCCATATATTATGTAGGTTGGCCCAGCAAATATTAGGAAAACTGAAATTATGGTTAGTAATGTTTTTCCGAATTTGGAATTTATGAAGCCTATTTTTTCTTCGTTTTCAGACATGCAAATCCTTCTCTGCAATACTCTTAGCTAATGTGTTTCTTGTAATCCTTCTTTTATCTCTTTTCCTAAAACATTCATTAAAAACTTGAATGTAAGGAAACTTGCGTTGCGATCTGTCTTAAAACCTGTAGTGGCGCCTAATAAACAGATACCGTCTAGACCCCTTTCTTTAGCCAATGCTAAAGTTAAGCCGGTTCCTCCGACTATTTTTCCTCTACTATAAACAGCGGCTCCTTTATTGATGAATTCATCGGCAAGTCTTGAGGAAGTTGAAGCTACATATACCTGTGCTTTTTCCTCTGTTATTGGCACACCTCCTATTGTGATTAGGAATTGTGAGCGCCTTTTTTCCACATAATTAACAATTTCACTGCAGACCTGATAATGGGCAAGAACGTCATCAAATGATGGTTGAGTCTCGCCAGTCATTATAATAAAATTAGAGCCACTGGCATTAGCATAATAGAATTCATAACGTGGAAGATTGCATATTCCTTTAGAACTTACGGACACATAATCGGGAAAACTGGGTGAGTATAATTCAGCGAAAGGTTTTGCTCCGAAATTTTTTATTAGTAATTGCGCTACGATTCTCCCAATATTGCCAAAGCCTGGTAATCCCTGAATAAAAATGGGGTTTTCTAAAGAGGGGTTTGAAACTTCGCGCAGATACGGTTTATCCATCACATTGTGTCCTCAGACTACCAATGAATAATCGCCTCTAAAATGTTTTTGCGATTTAGAAAAAGAAACTATTAATAATCGGTAGAGAGGTAGTATTCAAAGAACCTGCGATAAGAATGGGCAGAAATTGCAGCGGGGTGGGGTAGCCAGGATTAACCCGCTGGGCTCATAAGAGCAGTTAATTCTGCTCAGAGAAACCCAGAGATCAGTAGTTCAAATCTACTCCCCGCTACTTTTTATAACTTCTAATATAAACCAAAAGAAACACATTTTATGCCGTATTGATGATTTATTAAAAAGATACCTGAGAAGAATTGAATTCTCTTATTGATTGAAGTAAAAAAGTTTGGTGGTAGAATGCATTAAGCCTTTACTTTCGGTCTTATGCTTTCCCTTTTTCTTCTTTACCAAAGTAGGTTGTCCACTTCAGTTTACGTGCATCTCGGCCAAATAGTAGAGAGCTCTTTTTACATTTACTTGAATCGAACCAGAGTATGGTTCCGTCATTTTTGACGTACATCATTCCAGTGCCGGCTGGGAATTCGTTACCGCAGAATGAGCATTTTCTGTTTTTTGGCATTTGAAAGTCCTCTTTTTATCTGTTAATCTTCTTTGCTTCTCGTTCTGTTTCTCGAAGCATCAAAATATCTTGTACTCGAATTGGTCCTTTGACGTTGCGTGTTATGATGCGTCCTTTGTCTCTTCCTTCAAGTATACGTACGCGTGCCTGAGTAATTTCCCCAGTTACACCTGTGCGTGCTATTACCTGAATTACTTCTGCGGGCGTTAGTTGTTCAGCGGCTGCTCTCTCTTCTTTGCTCATTACTGAGATCCTCTTTTCATTTGGTCAAGACGTGAAATGATTTCTTTGATTAATCCTGTAGCTTCTCCTTCTTTGATGATGCAAGCGGAAGCAGCAGGGACATCAATTCCTAATGCAGCGCCAATTTGTTCTTTGCTTGGGACAAACACGTATGGAATTTTTCTTTCGTCGCAGAGCAGTGGTAAATGGGCGATAACTTCTGGTGGTTCAACATCTTCAGCAATAACAACAAGCTTTGCTATTGCTCTTTCAACAGCTTTTGTTGCTTCGTTTGTTCCTTTTCTTACTAAGCCTGATTTTGAAGCGATTTTTAGGGCTTCATAGGCTGCATCTACAACTTCTTTGGGAGCTTCATATTTTACATAGAATGGTTTTGACATATTAGCCTCACCCTTTTAAGGCACAGATTTATCAACGATTCATGTTTATGAAGCTTTCTGCTGGAAATTTGCCGATGCCACCTCTATATAACGTGTTTTGCAGAAAACTTTATATGGCGTATCACGGTGAAGATGGTGTTTTTCGAGAGGGGAACGTATTGCAGAGATTGGGAAAAGTCCTCAGCGTGACGCCATCACAGAGTATTGTTGTTAAGCTTGACAAAACTCCGAAGGTGGGCTCAGCTGTTGTTGACGAAAACCTCAAAGTTATTGGAAGAATCTTTGACATTATAGGACCCGTATCCTCCCCCTATGCAGTGATTAAGCCTTCAGTTAAAGACCCTGAGAAATTAACTAATCGACAGTTGTATGTTTCCTCCTCGAAGAAGGAACGGAGCTAGAAACGAATGAGTGGAAAAAATGAGCTACATGAAAAAGTAGACTCAAATCCTCAAACCCAACGCTCAGAACCTCAAAAAATTCAATCTTGCCCAGAGTGCAGTAGCACACGACTTATGCGTGACTATGAATGTGCTGAAATAGTATGCATGGACTGTGGTTTCGTAGTTACCCAAAAAATCGCTGACAGAGGACCTGAATGGCGCGCATTCGACGACGAGCAAAGATCAAAAAGAACCCGAGTTGGTGCCCCATTAACTTATACTATCCATGACAAAGGCTTATCCACAACTATCGATTGGCATGATAGAGATATTTATGGTAAAAGTCTCTCGCCTGGACAAAAAGCTCAGGTTTATCGGTTGCGGAAATGGCAGAGGCGTATTCGTGTATCGGATGCGACTGAACGAAACTTGGCTTTTGCTCTTTCCGAAATTACAAAGATTTCTAATAACCTAAATCTGCCTAAAAATATTCTTGAAACCGCTTCCGTAATCTATCGAAAAGCTGTAAAAGAGCGGCTAATCCGAGGCCGCTCAATTCAAGGTGTAACCTCAGCGGCGCTATACTTAGCTTGCAGACAATGTGGTTTACCGCGCACTTTAGACGAAATATCTCAGGCCTCGACTGTACCGAAAAAAGAGGTTGGTCGAAGTTATCGCTTTCTCATAAAGGAACTTAATTATTCAATTCCGCCCCTAAAACCGAGCCAATACATAACGAAATTTAGTAATCAATTAACAATGCAGGGTAAGGTAGAGGAAATTGCACACAAGATACTTGCCTCCGCTAAAGAACTCAAGCTAACTTCAGGTCGAGGACCCACAGGTATAGCTGCTGCAGCAAGCTACATAGCATCTGTCTTAACAGGTGAAAGAAAAACTCAACGTGAAATAGCCGAAATAGCACAGGTAACAGAAGTCACTATCAGAAATAGATACAAAGAACTCGTAGAAAGACTAATGTTCCAAATTAGCATTTAATCTATTATCTCCCCTGATTTTATTTTTTCCTTTTAAAATATTATTATCCATTTTCAGAAAAATATGTAACCATTTTTTTCTTCAACCTATCACGAAGGATAAGTGTTATAACATAATCGCATAATCTCTTCTAAAGAAGCTGATCTAAAACTTGAGCGTTTGTCCTAACTGTGGTACAAAGGTACCTGTTGCTTCTAAGATTTGGCCTGTATATATAATAGGAAATAAAGAACCGACCCTGGGAACTGACTTCTTTATAGGTATATTCGAGTGCAAGAATTGTAAAACAAAATTTAATGAAAAAATACCCATTCAAGACCAATCTCAAAGAACAGTAAATGTTAAAAATAAAGCTGAACGAATTATGCGCATACATGGTGAGCTAATGCAGACAATCAAAGCTTTAAAGGAAAAAATAGCAAAGCTACAAAGTGAAAAATCTAACTTGATGACTGAGATTGAGAATCTTAGGAAAATGGCGGAAGCTCGTGTGGTAACTCTTGAAACTGAGGTTGGTCAGATGCGTGAAGAGGCAAAGTCACTACGTGACCTCTTAGGAAATGCTGATCCGGCTGTACTTACCGTTACTCAAAACCAGTCAGTTCCAAGCTAAAAATGAATTTTTAATAAGTATTCTTTTTAAGTTTGTTTTTTAAACTATTGATTCATGCCCTATAACTTCACCTTCGATATTTCTAAAACTTCACACCATTTATTTGCGGAACTTGCTTTAGCAGGTTACCAACGAGGTGTTCACAAGGTCTTCTTACGAACTTTACAAGATATTATAAAGAAATTTAAAATCCAAGAAGCTACAGGACTTAACCTCCAAGATGCTATACTGGTAATGCGAGATCTTATTGATATGGAGGCTGGGAATCTTATGGAACGCGAGAAATTCTTAAACACTCGTAAGCGAGCACTTTTCATTCCCCACTGTTCCAGAAAATATATGGATAGTCGCTGCAAAGCTATTTTTGACGCTGAACTGCCCTCTTATATTTGTGCTCATTGTTCGTCTGACTGCCCAGTTAATAAAGCAGAAAACATTGCAAAACAGAAGGGCTATGACGTTTACATATTACCTGGAGGTTCGTGTGTACCTAAAATATTAAAATTAAAAAAATATGAGGGTATTGTGGGAGTAGCTTGCGGAGAGGAAGTAAAAATGTCTGTTGATTTATTAAGAAGCATGAATGTAGCCAGTCAAGCTGTTCCTCTGCTTAAGAATGGATGCGCCTGTACAATTTTCAATATCGAAACCTTGGTAAAAACATTATAGGAATGAAAAAGAGAATAATTATTATTTATTTTACTAGTTCTCTCTTCTTCCATCTCAAGTCTTTGCTATGGCATTTTCTGCATTTTGTTGCTGTTGAAGCATTTCTCGCTCCGCAATATCTGCAGATTTTCATGTACAGCCTAGCTTTCTGTGCGATGGTTTTTTTAACTGGATCTAATATCGGCATTTGATAACCTTCTTTTCGGGCTATGACTTTGATAGTTATCTGTCAAATATACCTTTTGCCTCAAACCTTCCTGAACTACCAAAATTTAGTTGTTAAGTCAAAGATTGGTCAATTAATTTTGGTACATCATTGGGTTTGTAGGCAACTTTCACTCCTGCTTTTTCTAAAGCTTCTATTTTGGATGTAGCTGTGCCTGTTTTGCCCATAATTATTGCGCCCGCATGACCCATTCGTTTTCCAGTTGGGGCTGTACGTCCTGCAATATAGGCAATAACAGGTTTAGGATATTTTTCTTCAATTATGTACCTCGCAGTATTTTCTTCCATATTCCCACCTATCTCTCCAATCATCACTACCGCTTGAGTCTGCTGGTCTTCTTTAAACATCTTTAAAACATCAATAAAATTCAGGCCTGTTACGGGATCGCCTCCTATGCCAATACAGCTAGATTGTCCGTTGCCATTACGAGTAAGTGCGGTTGCGATTTCATAAGTTAATGTACCGCTTCTAGAAATTAACCCTATATTTCCTTTCTTAAAAATATGTGAAGGCATAATCCCAAGTGAGTATTCTTCGGGCGCGATTAATCCTGGTGTATTTGGGCCTACTATTATAACATTGGTTTTTCGCGCATGAGCGACAAGCTTTATTGTGTCTTTGATGGGCAAATGTTCTGTGATTATAACTATAGTTCTAATTCCACTCTCTATGGATTCGTAAGCTGCTTCTGCGGCAAAGGGAGCAGGTACAAAAATTATGGAAACTTCTGCCCTATACTCCTTTACTGTTTCTTGAACGGTATTACATACTGGTATGTTATTGATTGTGGCTCCTCCTTTGCCGGGGCTGGTTCCTGCAACTATTTGGGTTCCGTACTCTTGCATTAGTTTGCTGTGAAAGCTACCTTGAGTTCCTGTTATGCCCTGAACTATCACCTTTGATGTTGCATCAACTAAAATTCCCATTCTTTATGCCTCCTGCTCGGCTAATTGTACGGCTTTCTGAGCTGCTTCTTCCATACTGTCAAAAATATAGATATTGGCTTGGCTTAGGATTCTTTTACCTTTTTGTTCATTAGTTCCCATAAGCCTGACAATAAAGGGTACGGCGTTTAACTTATTTTTTATTTCTACAATAGCATAAGCCGCTTCATCACATCGGGTTATTCCACCTAAAATATTTACAAATAAGACTTTAACCGCAGAATCTGAAAGAACAGTTTCTATAGCATTAGCTATCTTTTGTGCCGAAGCTCCTCCGCCAATATCTATAAAGTCAGCAGGTTTTCCTCCATAGAAGTTAATCATGTCTAAAGTAGCCATAACTAGGCCTGCTCCATTTCCAATTACTCCTATGTTCCCTTCAAGTTTTAGATATTCTATCCCCTTTTTTCTTGCCTCAGCTTCTTGAAGAGTTAGCTCTCTTTGCTCTAAGAGGTTTTTTTCAGCGAATTCCGGGTGTCTGTAGAGCGCGTTATCGTCGATAATAATGCGTGCGTCGGCGGCTACAAAATTTCCATCAATAGTTTCTGCTAGCGGATTAATTTCAACCATTTCTGCATCATAATCCATTACTATTTGGAAGATTTTTACGAAAATTTCCGATAAAACAAGTAATTGCTTTTTGGAGTACCCAAGCTTTTCGGCGATTTCTTTAGTCTGTTTCAAACCAAATTCTGCTTCTGGATCTATGAGTAGTCTGAAAATTTGTTTGGGTCCACGGTCAGCAATGTCTTCAATATCTATACCCCCTACCGCCGATGCGATAGCGACATAGCATCTATTGAATCTATCAACCGTAATGGCAAAATATAGTTCTCTTTTGATTGATAATCTCTCTTCGATTAGCAGTTTTTTCACAGGAGCATCTTTTATTCTAATACTTAAGAGGTCTTGAGCAGTTTTTTCAATTTCGTCAAGGGTTTTTGAAAATTTTATACCCCCTGCTTTTCCCCTGCCACTAACTAAAACCTGTGCTTTAACGGCAACTTCTTTGCCTATTCTAGTTGCTATATTTCGGGCTTTTTTGCTGGTCGTTGCTGTTGCTCCATCTGGAACTTGTATCAAATATTTTTTAAAGATATTTTTCGCTTCGTCTTCGTAAAGTTTCAAAAAGAGGTTTCCCCGTCTAATGGTAATAATTAAGGGGAATTATTTCTGAGTTTTCTTTTATTAAATTTTTATTTTATAGTTTCAATCGTCACATATGAACGGGTATCCTGGATTCCGTCGATAGTGTTTCTTAAGAGTTTCATCCATATTTTCTCTATCAATTATAATCAAGGCGTCAATATCTCCGGCAATACGGAATGCTCTGGCAATTGCGAGTTCTCGGATTTTTTCGTAGACCTGTATGCGTTTGGTTGGGGATATTTTGATTAGAATGAAGGCTGGAGTTGTCGACACACCTAGGGCGTTAAGTCCTTTTTCAGTGACGTCTATGAAACCTCTGCCTGTGCGGATATATCCTTCACTTTTTAATTTTCTGAGATGTACATTTAAGGCTTGTCTGCTGATTCCTAGCTGTTTGGAGAGTTCATCTTGCTTAACCCGCAGTGTATATGTGTTAGTGGATTTCCCTTTATCATAAAGGGTTTTAAGCAGCTGGATTGAGCGTTTAGTTAGCGGTTCCACAGTACATCAACCTTTAAGGTGACATTGTGTTAAATTAAACCTTTACAATAGTGAAGTTGCTTAAGAAGCTGATGCTCACAATTGATTAACTGCACGTATATTTTAGTTATATCTTAAGGTATTGTATTTTCTCTTCTCACTTTTTAAAAAAGATATGTGCCAAGCTACTGAAAAGTGACTTTAACCTTGAACAAGTATAAAATTGCTTGATTATTCATGAAAAAAGACAAAAAATAGTAATCCCAATTTGTCAGTTAATACACCGCAACCTATTTATTAGCCGAAAAAAAGAGCTTATGAAGCCCAATAAAATAGACTAGGAGTGACACGTTAGCCATGTCAGAGACGACAGAGACCAACGCGGTGCTGATCGGAAAAAAACCAGTTATGAACTATGTCCTCGCCTGCATTACTCTCTTCCACGGTGGCGCAAAACATGTTAACGTTAAAGCGCGTGGGAAATCCATAAGTCGGGCAATTGATGTCGCCGAAGTCGTAAGACGTAGATTCCTGCCGGATGTAAAAGTTAAAAAAGTAAGTATAGGCACTGACAAGGTTTCGCCTCAAGACGAAAGTAATGATCCGACTAACGTAAGCACAATTGAAATAACGCTTGAACGGTGAGTTCTTCCTATTTCAAATTGAGCCAGACATACACTCCTTAAAAATTGAACTCTTCATCCCTTTGGGAGGAAGTCTTCTCTATGAAGACCGAACTATGCAGTTTCTGTTTAAAAAGTGGCATGCTATGCCAAAAGTGTTCAGCTAAAGTTAAAGCTGGCGAGATAAGTGATTTAGACCTAAAGATTGCTCGCCAACTTCTTTTATTAGAGGAAAAATATCCCTCCCTTCAAAATGTCTGTTTCTACAAAGCTATTGATGCAAACAAAACCTTAGCATTAATCGTTGGACATGGTGATGTTCCAAGACTTTTAGGCTACGGTGGAAAGATAATCAAGGCTCTAAGTGAGGAAACAAACAGGTCCATCCGTATTCTGGAGAACGGCGTTGATGACCGTAAGTTCCTAGAAGATTTATTCACTCCACTAAGTATACTGACCATCAATACCATATGGCTTCCAGACGGAACAACCGAAACCAGAGTTATCCTCAGACGAAAACGTGGGGCTCAACTTCCGTTTGATTTAGCCGCCGTAAAAGAGATCGCACGCAGTGTCCGTAAGATGAGCTTACGCGTAGAATTTGCTGATTAACGCTAGGAGACATCAGTTAATGATGCTTGATTCTTTAGGTGACTGGGTCAGGACATGTTATACTGCTAATGTAAATCCAGATATGGATGGACAAGAAATTACTCTTTTTGGCTGGGTCCAGGAAGTACGTGACCTCGGTGGTATCCGATTTATTATCCTCCAAGATAGAGAGGGCACCATCCAAGTTACCATTCTAAAGAAGAAAGTAGCACAAGAAATCCTCTCCAAATCTGATGTTCTGCAAAAGCGTTTCAGCATAGGTGTTAAATGTATTGTCAAAAAGACAACTATGACGCCCCGAGGAATTGAGGTTCTGCCTAAAGAAATCAAAATTCTCAACACTGCCGCCGAGCAACTACCCCTCGACATCTCTGGTAAAACCCCGGCAAACATAGAAGTCCGCCTTGACGCAAGAGCATTAGATCTTTCGATGGAACAAAACGCAGCGGTGTTTCGAGTTCAACATCATGCGTTAGCTGCAATACGTGACTACCTCTTTGAAAAAGGTTTTTTTGAGGTTCATACTCCGAGAATAATCGCTTCCGCAACTGAAGGTGGAGCCGAATTATTCTCTGTAGATTACTTCGGGGGTAAAGCATACCTAGCCCAAAGTCCTCAGCTATACAAAGAACAATTAACTATGTGTCAGGAAAAGGTTTTCGAGGTTGGACCTTTTTTTAGAGCTGAGCTATCTCACACCAGAAGGCACTTAAGTGAATTCGTTTCAGTAGACATCGAGCAGGCTTTTGCGAACGCTGAAGATGTTATGAAGTTGCTCGAACAAGTAATTCATCATACTTGTAAAACTGTAAAAGAAAAATGTGCTAAAGAATTAAGCTTATTAAAATACAAAGTAAATGTTCCTGAACTTCCCTTCAAACGTTTCACCTATGACGAAGTTCTAAATGACCTTAAAGCAGCAGGAGTGGCTATTCCTTGGGGCGAAGACATACCCACTCCAGCTTTCCGAACTCTAGGCAAAGAGCGCGGTTACTATTACTTCATAACTGATTGGCCTACCCATGCTAAGGCTTTCTACATTAAACCTCGCGATGGAAAACCCGAACTCTGCGAAGGATTTGACCTTATGTGGCGATGGATTGAACTTGTCTCAGGTGGAACAAGAATTGCTGATAAAAACTTGCTAATACAAAGGATGAAAGAAAAAGAACTAAACCCCGACTCTTTCAAGTACCACTTGCAAGCATTCGACTATGGCATGCCGCCTCATGCAGGGTGGGCAATAGGGCTTGAGCGACTCACCATGGTGCTGACTGGGAGAAAGAACATACGTGAAGTATCACTTTACCCGCGTGACCGTGTCAGATTAACCCCGTAAAACATTCTAAATTTCAATTTTTTATGCCAGTTTTCTGTTAATAGTAGGGTTCCCCAGCGACGTTTTAGTATTTTTTCTGATAATTTTTTAGCACAGTTCATGGTTTTTAATTGAAAATGTACTAAAAGCTCATAAAGCACACTTCGTAGTATTGCCTTCTGCAGGGGAATAAAATATAGGCTGCGGTGTCTTTGGAGCAATAAACTTCGAAAATGAACCTGTTTTTTCATATATATACTGGGGTTTACGCGCTCAAAACCATAGAGGTCACCAATCATATGGCTTTTTGACATTTAATCGAGGAAAATACCACACTTACAAAAATCTTGACTTAGTTCCAAAAATCAAAACAAGCTCTCTTCATGACTGGTTTGTCCAATTGCCTGGCAGTGTTGGCATCTCTAATGTTCGATATACCACATCAGGAAAAAACGATGATGAATCAATAATTCAGGGCACCCAGCCTATGATTGCTGAAATAGACGGGCTAAGAATAGCCGTTTCTTTTAATGGAAACATAGTTAATACACTTAAACTCAAACAGGACATAATTAGCCAATTACCCAACTTCACTTGTGGCTGCGATTCGGACCTTGTTTGTAACAAATTACTTCTAGAGTTAAAGAACGGGAAGGATTTTGCGTCAGCTGTTAAAAATGTAATGTTAAGTTTAGATGGCGCCTTTTCGGTTATCGGTATCACAAGCGAAGGGACCTTATTTGCTTTTAAAGACCCGCATGGAATAAAACCTCTCTGTGCTGGTCACAGCCCTGATAACTCAATAATGGTTTTTTCATCAGAAACCGTCAGTCTAGATATAAACGGTTTTGAGCGCGATTTTGAACTCGAACCAGGAGAGCTGGTAATTGCTTCCAAAGAAGGTTTCAAACGTCAACAACTCATAGAAAATCCGAAGAAAGCTTTCTGTTCATTTGAATACGCCTATTTTGCTCGTCCCGACTCACGGTTTAACGGCAAATATGTATACGAAATTCGTGAGGAATTCGGGCGTAATTTAGTTAAAGAATTTTCTAACATCATAAAGGAAGCAGATATTATAATATCTGTTCCAGAGACTGGGGATGACTCCGCTATGGGTGTTCATGAAGCCTCAGGCATAAGATGGGAACGCGCCAGTCGTCGTCACCGTTACGTAACTGAAAGGGCTTTCATATTACTAAACAACGAACGTTATTCAACCATAGACCGGAAAGTAAATATTCTCGGCTCGAAAGTTACCGGAAAACGTGTCATTATTACTGAAGACAGTATTGTTAGAGGC
>CAZQTZ010000013.1:0-19717 GCA_964596465.1 uncultured Candidatus Bathyarchaeia archaeon
CCGAGTGACATTTTGCCATTGCGCATCAGCTCGTGAACACTTAACTACGATGTTGTTATAAGTAGCGTCTGTAAAGTCTTGAACGTTTATCCACGCCTCAATTCTGATTTCTTTATTGATATTCAAATTAGGAGAGATTGGCATGTACATAGGCTGGGGGGATGGAGGAAAACCGATTAGAAAGGAAATCGGTACATAAACGAAATTGTATCCGCTAAACTGTAACGCTTTTTCAAATTTACCTTCAACAAGTTGCGGAACCGGATCTACCCCTAAGGTTCCTCCATTAACGCCAGTAGCGTCAGGAGTTACTTGGTTATATCCATCGGCCTTAACTTCGTCAAGATGCCAAACGCCAACAACATTAGAACCTTCTCCTTTAACTGGAGCTAACAAGACTGCAAATAGGCCCACGGATAATAACAGAATTAACATGATTACAGATATTGTATTATAAGTTTTTTCATTATAATCTCTCCACTCTGGGAACATACATTAAAAACTTATTAAGCAAATTTGTGAACATTTTCACAGTATTAGATGAACTATCTCTATATTTGCTAATTTGTGATTGTTCTTTTTGGTCCATGCTCATCATTTAATCATGGGCGCGCGTTTCTCTTAAGTCTCTCCGAAGAACACACGTGTTCTCACTGAAGAACCATAATCAATACAATATTGATTTTGCTTACTTTGTTAAAGTTGTTGTGGATGGCCTACCGCACTAAGATAAATTGTACTTTCTTCTATGCCATCGATTTGTAGTATTTTATTGACTTCGTCATCAAAGAAAGCGCCTATTTGACATGAACCTAAACCTATGCTTGTAGCTGATAAGGCAAGGTTTTGGGCAATATGTCCAACGTCTAGGTATACGTATCTGTAGGCTCTTTGCTTATATTTCCAGGTTGACCTAGAAAAAATAGCGGTCCAGATAAATACAACCTGAGCTTCTAAGCACATATTCTGTTCGAGAGCAGAGTATGCAACTTCTTCACTGCTATCGCCAAGATTCAACTCTTCTAATTCGTTCCGTTCAATGTCATAATGATATATGCCCTTTGGTAAGTTTTCAACGTTATTTGCGACAATATAGGTTTCAATAGGATAAAGTGCTCCAGCTGAAGGTGCAGTTCGAAATTCATATCCTTCTTCGCTTTTACGAATCCCTGTTGATGCCCAAAGCAAGAATGCAAGTTCTGCTATTCTTAATGGTTTATTTGAGAAAGAGCGTATGCTTTTACGATTCTTGAGTACTTCAATAAATGCTGTTCGTGCCTGAGTTTTTACAGTATAATCTGTAGTTAATGGGATTCTCTTTGTAAGATACTTTTTATAGGTCGGAGGCTTTTTTGACCAATCTAACCTGTTTCCGAAAAGCTTATTTCGACTATACTTTGTATTCTGCTGAAAAGTTTCTCCGACTGTGTCGCTCATTGAGTCTTCCTCAAAAACAATATGGTGCTCATTTATTTGAATACTAAGCTTATTAATGGATTCAAAGTCTTGATTGGTGAATTTGAAATAAGGACTCCTCAAGGTTTAGAGGAAGCATAGCTTCTTCTAAGAATTTTAAATTTTCAATTTTTAGAAGGTGACTTTTGCATTGGCAGTCTGAACAGCCAAATCCATTTACGGGGATTCCATGTTCTAATATTTGGGCCGCAATATTGCATTCTTCTTGTTTTTCTGCTGGTTTGTAGAAAATCTTTTTTATTTTCACGTTTTTATCGTCAAGAAGATAGTCAATATGCCAAAATTTCTTCTTCTCTTTTCTAAGATGTCGCTTTACTCTTTGTTCTAGGGTTTTTTGTGCAGAGCCAACATATGCATATGTTCCTTTGCTGAATTTTTGTTGTCCTAAGGCACCTATTGTTTCTATGATATTTTGGTGTATTTCGATAATTAGTACGTAAATTCCTTTCAAAAAATCAACCTGTATACTACTTTTTCCTTAAGAAGGGGCTTTATGCTTCAGAGTTAAGCTGTTTTAGGGTTTCTTCAAGTTCTTTTATGTTCTTTACGATTATGTCAGTATGTACTATTATCCATGGACTTAGGCAATCCATATCTGAGACCAAAATGATTTTTTTCCCCCTCTTTTTGGCGTAAAACATCTCCATACATGCCCCTGCTGATAACTTCGGTAAATATACAATCATGATGTCACAACGATCGGCATCATCTAAATCTCTTTGAACAAATTCACTCGCTGGAACATTTTTCCACCACTTCGGTTCCTCCTTCCGATAAAGCACTTTTTCTCGATTCCATGGATCGATTACTTCAAAATTCATTTGTCTACATATATCTCCGATGATTTTTCTATATTCCTGATTATCCTCTACGCCTTGAATGGGTCCAGCAATAAACGCTTTCTTCATTAAAACCAATTTCTCTGTAAACTATTTTAATGATTTCCTTTTATGATTCAATAAGCTTAAGCACCTTTTCAACATCAATCAATGGAGGTAAACATACTTTGTTTTGACAGACATAGATAGTTACTTTGTCGTTAATCTGTTTGTAATTTGAATTAATAGCCTGATTCGGATTTTTGACCGAAATAACGGCATTAGGTAAATAGATTTTTCTTAATCTTGATAGTGCTTCTTTTGTTCCCTTTTCCTTTTGGTCCCCAATAATAACTACGGTGTACGATGGTCCAATAGCGAAATTAAGACCTGATAGAATATATGTATAAGCTGTAGGTGCGCTTTCTACTTCTTCAGAAAATATGTTCATCAATTTAGCTGCCATTTCTTCATAATTCTCGTTTTCAACTAAATGTGCTAGACGTAGCAAATTAGCTATTGCAACTGAATTACCTGAAGGATATGCTCCATCATATATTTGCTTCATCCGTACCAAGTTTTCTTCTTGGTTTTCTTGAGTAAAATAAAATCCTCCATTTTTTTTATCCCAAAACTTTAAAATCATGTCATTAGTCAACGCAGTGGCTATTTGGAGATATTTCTCCTCGAAACAGGTTTCGTAGAGTTCAATAAGGCCGAAGATGAAAAATGCGTAATCATCTAAAAAAGCTTCGACGGTTCTTTCACCTTTAGCAAAAGAATGATATAGCTTTCCCTCTGCATTAATCATGTTATTTAGGATAAAATCCGTTGCGGTTTTTGCAGTCTGTAAATACTGCTGTTGCTCAAGGACCTGACTAGCTTTTGCAAGGGCTGCTATCATTAGCCCATTCCAATCAGTTAAAATCTTGTCATCTTTGGCGGGAGCTATTCTTTGTTTTCTTTTTTCATAAAGTGAGTTGCGAATCCTACCTAATCTGCTGATGAGTTCATCTATTTTTAAGCCTGATTCTGAAGCTATTTCTTCTAATGGATTATTCAAATGAAGTATGTTTAATCTATTTTTACCATGAGAAGCAGGATCATAATAATTACCCTGGGCTTCTATACTAAAAAGCTGAATAGCTAATTCGATATCCTCAGGTTGAACAGCTTCTATTATTTCCTGTTTTGTCCAAAGGTAGAATTTGCCTTCTTCTCCTTCAGAGTCAGCGTCCTCAGATGAATAGAATCCTCCTTGAGTTGAAGTTAAATCCCGAAGAACGTATTCGATTGTCTCTTTTGCAGTTAATTTGAATTTTGGTGCACCCGTAACTTGATAGCTTTCCAAATATGTTAATGTTAGAAGGGCTTGATCATAGAGCATTTTCTCGAAATGAGGTACCATCCATTGTGAATCTGTGCTGTAGCGATGAAATCCAAAGCCAATTTGGTCAAATATGCCTCCACATCGCATTTGATGCAATGTCTTTTCGACTATCGACAGCGCTTTTTTCTCTTTAGTTCTCTTATAATATCTTAGAAGGAAAAGAAGTGAATGTGGTCTTGGAAATTTGGGGGCTAGTCCGAAACCACCATTTTCCTCATCAAAATCAATTACTAGTTTCTCGTAAGCATCATCTAAAATTTCCTTTCCCAATTCTTTTCCTGGTCTGCGCTCCTGTAAAGTTTCTATTCTCTGCAGGATATCTTTTGCTGTTAACTCAATATCAACACGCCGAAGCCTCCAAATTTCCATAATCTGCGGAATTAAATCCAGCATTCCTACTGATCCGAATCGGCTTTTCTTTGGAATATAACTTGCAGTAAAAAAAGGCTTTTTTTCAGGCGTTAAAAGTACGTTTAATGGCCATCCGCAATTTCTTCCCATAGCTTGGCAGACTGCCATGTAATTGGCATCCAAGTCTGGGCGTTCTTCTCTATCGATTTTGATGCAGACAAATGCCATATTCATTAATGTAGCAACTTCCTTATCTTCAAATGACTCTTTCTCCATTACGTGGCACCAATGGCAGGAAGAGTATCCAATTGAAACGAAAATAGGCTTATCTTCAGCTTTTGCTTTATCAAACGCCTCTTGACCCCAAGGGTACCAGTCAACTGGATTTTGAGCATGTTGAAGTAAATATGGGCTCTTTTCTCCAGCTAGCCTATTTGTTTTTCTTCTTCTAGATGGTTCTGTCTGCATAAAATTTTCTCTCCCAGTTTGAATTCTTAATTGGAGCTTAAATTACTATTAAGGCATTATTTTATATACATTATTTGAATTAGCTTTCTTTTTCGGGTAATTGCCTGTTAGACGATTCAATTAGTTTTTAGTATCTAATACTAAGATAAACTAATACGGATAATGCTATGATTTCAAATAAGTCGGGCAGCAATACAAACCATAAAACGAATGGTCCTGCACCGAAAAATCCAAAACCGAATACCCAAAGCAAGAGAGGACTTGCCGCTAAGTCTTTAATCAGGAAAACTAAAGCAAATAACAATAGTCCAACCGTAAACTGTGATCGTGTTTTCAGGTAGATACTGAGATATGTGATTAAAAGAACCACTAATAATACTATGTTGATTGTATTGAAGATCGTTCTTGTAATTAGAAATAATCTGGCATCGGATTCGTTAACATTTTGCTGTTGTGGTCTCCATGGTAGAGCCTGCTGAGGCGGTTGATTCATAGAATATGCTGCAAGAAGCGTTACGGTTATTGTTAAGACTACAAAAGCTATGGAAATAATCAAGAGTTGTTGATTTCTGTTCATATGATTTCCCTTCAGTTTTCCTTTCTTTTTTACTTTTTCCAGATTTTCTTCAGAATCTCTTCAAAGACGCCATAGTTGTCTTCCATTGTTTGGGTAAGAAAATAGGTTGCTCCGTACTTATCTCCTACCGAAGTTACAATTCTGTTTTTTTCTAAAACTTCTAAATGGTATCTTACTGTTTTGTAGTCTACTTTAAGAGTAATGGCTAGTTGGTTTGCGTTTTGAGGAGTTTCATGAATAGTTTTTATTATTTCTGCACGAGTTACGCCTCCCCTTGTACCTGCAATTAACCAACCGAGCAGATACTTTAATGGGCGCACACTTGCAGACATTCACTTTTCTCCATGGAGATTCTTGAGAGATTCTGCAGTGCTTTAGTAAATAAAGTTGTCTCCTCCTTTTTTTTCGGGACATAAGATTTGGGGGAAATTTGGGTTTAATTTTGAAAAAGTGTTTTAAATATTTCTTTATGCTTACGCAGTGAGAGTAAAAACCCAACACCCTACTCTTCAAAATCGGTAAGGCTTAGACGGTAGTAAAAAATTGAATTTTAATTTATTTCTGCCGTTCATCTTTACTCATTTTGTAATTACTAAATTAATATTCAAGAAATAAAATGATTAACCAAATCTAAGTAAGCTTGTCAATAAAGGGTTTAATAAAAATTTTATTTACATCCGGTATGATTTTTTGGTCTTTTTAGTAGAACCGAATAATAACCTGAAAATTTTATTACTTATATAAAAATGCTAAACATCTTCTTTAAACACTAAATTATGCGTACATTGAAAAAGGTTAAGTCTGAAAGGTTTGAATTCGTTAAATTTCTTAATTACTATCTTTCGCTAATTTTATAAGCAGTAATCAAGGAAGTGTATTTTTTATGCAAGCTGAAATAGGTATTATCGGAGGAACAGGTCTTTACGACCCTAAGCTTCTTAAGAACATCCAGGAAGTGGAGGTAAATACTCCCTTTGGTGCACCATCAGACGTATTCATTCTCGGCGAGTTATCTGGTCGAAAAGTTGCTTTTTTAGCTCGGCATGGACGAAAACATACCATACGTCCGACAGATGTGAATTCACGTGCAAACATTTTTGCTTTTAAGAAGTTAGGGGTCCAACAAATTCTCGCAGTTTCTACAGTAGGTTCATTAAAAGAAGAATATAAGCCTGGTGAAATCGCTTTCGTTGACCAATTTATTGATCGAACTACTAAACGCGAGCAATCTTTCTATACCCAGGATAAAGTTTGTCACATATCCGTTGCTGATCCCATGTGCCCTCAGATACGAGAAACCTTCATAGATGTAGCAAGAGTAGCTAAAATTAAAGCGCATTCTACTGCCACATATGTTTGTATTGAAGGTCCAAGATTCTCAACTAAAGCAGAATCTAGGCTTTTCCAAATGTGGGGCGCAGATTTAGTTGGCATGACCTTGGTTCCAGAATGCGTTTTAGCAAGAGAAGCAGAGCTCTGCTACGCTTCTATCGCTACAGTAACTGATTATGATTGCTGGAAAGACCATCCAGTAACTACTGAAGAAATTGTGACTACTATGAGCGCAAATATAGAAAAAGTAAAAACGGTTCTTACGCAAAGCATAAAGAAGTTGCCAAAAGAACTTATCTGCGAATGCAAGAATGCTCTAAAGAATGCGCTAGTTTAAAAAAAGAGGCTGAAGATAACTTGGACTTAAAATCAAAAATTAGAAGAATACCTGAATTCAAAGGTGTAGTTTTCTGGGATATAGCTACACTACTCAAAGACAAGAAGGCATTCAAAGAAGTAATCGACCAACTAGTAAAACATTATAAGGATAAAAAAATCGATGTAGTAGTGTCTAATGAAGCTCGAGGTTTCATAGTCGGTGCCCCATTAGCTTATGCCTTAGAAGCAGGCTTTATTCCAATACGTAAAAAGGGAAAACTCCCGAGTAAATGCGTTCAATTAACCTATCAAAAAGAGTATGAAGCCGACACAATCGAAATCCAGGAAGATGCAATAGTTAAAGGGCAAAATGTGCTTATAATTGACGATCTTCTTGCAACCGGCGGCACAATTAAGGCTAATATAGAGTTGGTAGAGAAACTTGGGGGCAAAATCGTGGGATTAGGTTTTATAATAGAACTTGATTACTGCGGGGGCAGAAAATTGCTTGGTGATAAATACGAGATATTCTCACTTATAAAATACGAAAACACAAATCCCTGACATTATTTTTTCTATTTTATTTATTGTTGATTTTTCTTTCTTAGCCATACTGTCTTATCTTAAGTAAGAATATTTTAAAAATTTAGTTCATCATAATTCCAAATTTTTTAACTAAAGTAGCCTTAAAAAGAGAATTTTTTAAAATTTTTATTCTTAATTTGCGCAAATTTTAAATGCAAACTGCATCGATAGACTGTTTAACGAAATATCAGAGAGAGAATAAAAAATGAAAATCCAACCAATTAATTTGTTAGCAAACAAGCTAGCAAAAAATAAAACAAGACTTACTGTTGTTTCATTGTTGCTTTTGCTTGTCGGTTCCGCTGTTGTTATCGCTGTGCCAACTGCAGATGCTCATACTCCAGCATGGAATATACCAACCTATGCATACCTTGTGGTTTCGCCTGATCCTATAGGTGTTGGGCAGACCGGTTTTATCGTTATGTGGCTTGACAAAGTGCCACCCACCGCTGGTGGCGTTGGTGGTGACCGATGGACTGGCTTTAAAGTAGAAATTACTAAACCTGATGGTACAAAGCAGACTCTTGGGCCATTCATTTCTGATGCCACATCTGCATATGCAACGCTATTTACTCCTGAACAAGTAGGCACCTATAGTTTCGTCTTTAGCTTCCCTGGTCAGACTGCAAGTCTCTATCACCCCGTAACTGGCATACCCGGAGTGACTGGAGGGGCATCTTTTGGCTTAGACGCTTATATCGGTGACTACTATATGCCCAGCAGTACCTCAACAACTTTAACAGTACAACAAAATCCCGTCGTGAGTCCCCCTTCATACCCTCTTCCAACTAACTATTGGACACGCCCTATTGAAGGTCAAAACACCGCTTGGGGCAGCATTGCATCAAACTACCTTCGCGGAGCAGCCATTTTTGATAAATTCCAGCCTAATGGTCTTGCGCCTAGTACCCCACACATTATGTGGACAAAACCATTAGAGGACGGAGGAATAGTTGGTGATACAAAGAACTATTTTATTCCTGATATTGGCTACTACACAGGGCTCTCATATGAAGGCAGATACGGAAACCCGCTTATAATCAATGAGCGTCTATACTACGACACTCCATTAGGAAACAATCCCACTAGCGGTCCATATACTTGTGTTGACCTTCGTACCGGCGAAACATTATGGACAAACAATGCAATTTCCCCAACATTCGGCATGATTTATCTGTACGAGTCAATGAACCAACACGGAGCAATGAACGGTTATCTAATTCAATCAGAAGGTGGAGCTAGCTTCTTTGGTCCTCCAACACCAGCAAAATGGGTAATCTACGACTCTCGAACAGGTGGCTGGTTATTCAACATGACTAATGTTCAAGCAGGCTATGGAGCGGGCTTTCTTGGCGGGTACGGTAGCGGTGCAAATGGGCCAAGCGGAGAAGCTCTCGTCTATACACTTGGAACCGGCTGGTTAGCTATGTGGAACTCCTCAGCAGGCGCAAATACCCCACTCGTCTCGGTACCTGGAAATACCACCGATGCATACCAATATCGTCCAGTAGGCAGAAACGCTGACATGTCAAATGCTTATACATGGAATATAACAATTCCAGCTGTTGCTCCTGGCTCAAGTATCTTACGCGCTATACCTGATGATCTTTTGCTCCTGAGCACTCCGATGGCATCATTTGTTAGTTTTGGAACCCCCGATCCCTTCACCGTAACAGCGATTAGTCTAAAACCAGCAAATAGAGGACAGATACTCTGGACCAAATCTTACCCTGCACCTTCAGGTAACATAACCCGTGCATTCGGTACAGTTGACCCAATATCTAGAGTTTTCACCATGACAGACAAAGAAACGATGCAGTGGTCCGGATACAACCTTGATACGGGCAATCAACTTTGGGGGCCTGTCGGCGACTTCCGTGACTTCCAATATTATGGCACTGTCTCCCATCCGCCTGCGCCAGGCTTTGCAGCATATGGTAACCTGTATGTCGGTGGTTATGGTGGAGAATTAATGTGCTATGACCAGAAAACTGGGTCCTTAAAATGGAAGTACAACGAGACTTTCAGCGGTGATCAAACACCATGGGGACTATATCCATTATTCATTGGCGCCATTGCAGACGGCAAAGTCTACTGCCTCACTAGTGAACACTCACCGAACACACCTCTATACAAAGGCTCTGAACTACGCTGTATTGACGCCTACACTGGAGCAGAACTCTGGACTTTGGACAGCTGGGTCGCCATCGGTTCATTCGGCGAAGAAGGCATACCAGTAGCAGATGGTTACATGGCATATCTTAACGTATATGACAACCAAATCTATTGCATCGGTAAAGGTCCAAGTGCAACAACAGTCGAAGCTCCAATGAGTGGAGCATCAGTCGGTTCAGTAATCACCATAAGAGGAACAGTCAGTGACCAATCTGCAGGTGCTAAAGCCAAAGTGGCTAGCGGTGAATTCAGTGTTGTTCCTGCAATGTCTGATGCATGCATGAGTAGCTGGATGGAATATATCTATATGCAAAAACCATGTCCATTAGACGCAAGTGGTGTGACAGTAAAGTTAACCGCTGTTGATGCAAACGGTAACTCTATTGATGTGGGAACAGCAATAACTGACGGATTTGGCAACTATGGCATTGCATGGACTCCAGCAAACCAAGGTACCTATCAAATAATAGCGACTTTTGACGGAAGTGGCTCATATTGGGGCTCGTTTGACTCAACCTACGTAGCTGTAGGTCCAGCAGCCGCAGTTCCAACTCCAACCGCAACTGTTGCTCCTACCTCTACAGTAGCTCCAACATCAACTGTTGCTCCTACCGCGACCGTTTCACCCAGTCCAACTGTTGCTCCTACTCCAGGCACAGGCGTTTCTACTGAGACTTTGCTCATCGCAGGCGCCGCCGTGGTCATCATCATCGCAGTCATCGCAGCAGCGCTAGTCCTTCGAAAACGCAAATAGTCAGAAATAACCTCAAGTAGTTTCCCCTTCCTTTTTCTTTTTTTAAAATCGATTCTAAAAAATAAAAAAAAATTGTTTTTAGTGATGGTTAGTTTCGGTTTTCTGATAGTGTTGATTTAGAGTACTTGGAATGTTGTTTGCTTAGTATCTATTTCGTATCCTGCACGGATGGTGGTGACGCTGATTCGGTAGGTTCCTTTAGCGTTTAGTGAGGTGATTTTGTAGTTGAATTGGTCTAATCCATTTCCGTTAGTAGTGTCAATATTAAATTTAACTGGCAAATTGTTAGGTCCGTAAATTATTGTTGTGACTAGAGCGCCTTTGACTGGATTAGTGCCATCCGTCACTTTAATTGTGATTATTACTGTTGAGCTTTTAGTATAAGCTGCTTTATTGGTTTCAATACTGGTGCTTAGAGTCTTTTTGATTGCGGTTATTAGTGTTGCACTTACTTCGTTTGATGCTATTGATTCACCTGCTGAATTGGCTGCTTTGACGTAATAATAGTAAGTTATGCCATTGGTAACTGTAGTATCGATATAGTTTAGGACATTAATTCCGCTGGCAATCAGTGTTTCTTGATTAGATGCTGTGCCTCGATATATGTTATAGCTAATTGCAGAGTTTTCGCCTAAATAGGTAGGTGCGGTCCATGAGAGGGTAACTTTTGAGGTGTCTGGAGTTGCTTTAAGATTTTGAGGTGCTGAAGGAACTGATGAAACAGTTATCGTAAGCGAGATTTGATGCTCTAAACTTTCACTTATGCCTTTAATTGTAATAGTATAAGTTCCAATTTGTGTATCAACTGGGACAGTTACTGTCAGAGTAGAAGTTCCAGACCCTGTTATTACAGATGGTGTTATAGTCACCCAATCTGCAGGGGTAGCCGTCAATGCAATAGCGTCATTAAATCCATTAAGTGCATTTATTGTGATGGAAGTCGTTGCGGAGATTCCTGAAGTAATAGTGAGAGATGAAGAAGAGGTAGTGATTGAAAAGTCTGGTTGAGCAATGACTGGTAAAAAGTTTACTGTTAGTGGGCTTCCAAGACCAGTAACCAAGTCGTATCCTGTGGTTGCTGAGTATGCACCGTTGGTTCCTGTTTGGACATCCCTAAAGTAAGAGGAATAACTGGTTTTAGCGTTCTGGTACATATTTGTGTTTGAGGCGGTAAGTCCTAAGGAATGAATTGCTGCCCATTGGGGTGCACCGATGCTGGTCCCGCCAAGCTTGAACCATCCGCTTCTTCCCATGATAGTTGCTGAGGTATAAACTGCGACGCCTGTGTTAGGGTCAGCAACATAGGAGACGTCAGGTACGCATCTTTTGCCGTTTATGCTGGGAACTCCGTAATGGATTTGGTAATCAGGAGCTATTTCATAAGCGCTTTCGCCGCCGCTACTTCCGCTCCATGCTGTTTCGGATATGATATTTCCTTTCGAATCAAAATTAAGAGTTGTTCCGCCTACAGCTACTACATTTGATGAACTTGCTGGCCAGTATGCTCCGGCGCCATCATCTCCTGAGGCGGCAAAGAAAACCGCGCCAGTATCGCTGGTAAAGTAAGAGTTGTATTCAGTTTGGGATGATTCTTCAGTTGCTGCCCAACTCATTGAGATGGCAACTACGTCTGGTCGACTTCTGGCGTAATCTACGGCTGCTAAGATATCGAGGACTTCATCTGATATTGCCTCTACTAGAAGAATTTTGGCGTTGGGGGCTATTGCATGTGCCCATTGTGTGTCAATGCACGTTTCAAGCGCCCAGAGAGTATCTGCTGGTATGTTTGAAGCCATCATGTGCTTTTCAAAAATTGGTGTTGGCAGACCATAATAGTTGCTGAATGTTAGGAGGTCATTGTATGCGGTCGGGCAATCGAAGGCGTTTACTATGGCTATTGTTCCTGAACCGCCTGATGAGGGTAAGTTATATGCGGTTTTTACTTGTGAAGGTGAGAGTCCTATTGGTGAAGTGTTCGTTGCTGCTGAATGAACACGATTTAATGGGTGTACTCTCCAATCGTTTTCTTTTGCTGATACGTTTTGGGTGCATGTTTGTAGGTAAACTGTTAAAAAGAGAGTAACTAATGTGAAAGTTATGATTTTCTTTTTTACTGTTTTATTCAAGATGTGCCCACCTAGTCTTGACTGTTGCATAGAAGTTGACATTGAACCTAATTAATGTTTATTATGTCTTAATACTGCTTAATTAAGAGTTGAGGTGATGTTGTTGTGATGTCTTGACTTATTTGCAAACAACATTTCGTCATGATACATCTAATGCAAACTAAAATGAAGCACCAATTTAATGAAGCTCTCTTACATATTCCTACTTCATAAACACTTTATTAATAAACAGTTAACAAAGATGCAAGTGTGAATAATGCGAAGGTCCAAACTTGAAATCTACGAAGCCATCTTAGCCGCCTTATCAGAAAAACCATTATGTGTAGATGATATTGCTTATGAGTGCAAAACCAACTGTGTTCTCCTTAGGGATCGTCTTACCTTTCTAGTAAAACACAATTTAATCGAAGAAAAAGTGCATCGTAAAAAGAGATTATACGGGCTAACTCATCGCGGTGAAGCCATTTTTAAAACCTTGACAATTGCCAAGCGTCTGGAAAAACTCCAAACAACTACCATATTGGACCAAACCTTACAAATTCTGCCTAACTTTGCTGAAACTAAAGAAGAAGAAAGAAAACCTTTCTAGGAAATACCAAAACAGTTAAACAAATCTCTTCTGGTTCTTTTGTTAGATGAGCATGGTATTTTCCTCTGCCCAAGAAATTTGGAACCTAACAAACAAAGAACTTTTAGATTTAATAAATAGGCATAAAATCGTTAAAGAGCCTCGGTTAGTGCATTTCTACAACCCAACTTTTAATTCTTATCAAAAAAAATCCTGCCTTTTCGCTAATTATAGTTTTCCAACTATCTCAATAACAGGTGCGTGTTGTGCTTTAAATTGTAAACACTGTGGAGGTAAACTTTTACAGACAATGCATCTAGCCCCCACTCCAGAACATCTTTTCAATTTATGCAAAAAACTCAAACAGACAGGGGCAATAGGTTGTTTAATCAGTGGCGGATGTTTGCCAAATGGTTCTGTTCCGATTGATCAATTCATACCGACTTTAGCCAGAATTAAACAAGATTTAGGCTTAACCATTTTTGTACATACTGGAGTAATTGATTATTCAACTGCCCACAACCTCAAGAAAGCCGAGATAGATGCTGCGTTAATTGATGTAATCGGCAATAATCAAACCATACTCCAAACCTATAACCTAAAAATTTCTACTCAGGATTATCAAAAATCCCTTGAAGCATTGCAGGATGCAAAGTTGCATTTTGTGCCTCATGTAATTGTAGGTCTCGATAACGGAAAAATCAAAGGCGAATTTGATGCCCTACATATTATTTCCAAATATAATCCATCCGCCATAGTCATAATAGCGTTCATACCAATTCCTGGTACAATTATGGCAAAAACTACTCCACCTGCCGCAATTGATGTAGCTCGGATAGTTGCTGTTGCTCGTGTACTTTTTGAAAACACTCCACTTGCATTGGGTTGTATGCGTCCTAAAGGAAAATTGCGAGATAAAATAGACCTATTATCTCTTAAAGCAGGCATAGATGCGATTACTCACCCAACTGACTCAGTAGTTCAGTATGCTAAAGAAAATAATTATCAAATAGAATTGTCAGCAATGTGCTGTGCTCATATCTTAAAAGATTTTTCTAAATCCCGTCTATAAATTGTGCTTATATGTATTGTTAAGCATAACTTTAAACATCAAGTTGAACGAGTTGATTCTTTAAGCATTTTCGAACTTAGGGTTAAAGCCCATATTGAAGTGGCCAAACCTGAAACGAATTCTGGAATAGCCACATTTGGTGCATAGTGTACGGTGAATTCTAAAATCCATGGAATCGCTGCGGCTATTCCGATTATTACGGTAAAAATACTCATCCTTTTTTGGTCATCTTTCCAGAAGGCTAATGTAAGAATCCATAATGCTATTGGCATAAAAAAGAAAAGTGAAACTGATACAATGTAGTGTATTGGTCTAACGTGTTCATTAAAAATCCCTACGCATATTAGTGATATTGTAGCAATAATTAGAGCCCCTGCTCCTATCTGTCCGAGTGGTTTTTTGCTGAAAAATTGTGTTAATCCTATTGCAAAAATTGTAAATAATATTCCTCCAATAATTAATCCTCCGTTAAAAATAGTCATTGTTAAGCCTGGGACGACACCCAAATCGCTAAGAGCATTATTTGCCCAATTAAATTGGCTATAGAAGCCAATTGCTAAAAGAATACATGCGTATGTAAAAAACGGGGCAATTCCACCGCAAATGCTCGAAAACTCAACAATGTTTCGCATATCGAACACTCTTAATCAATGTTGGATTTTTCACT
This sequence comes from uncultured Candidatus Bathyarchaeia archaeon, assembly GCA_964596465.1. Taxonomy (GTDB): domain Archaea; phylum Thermoproteota; class Bathyarchaeia; order Bathyarchaeales; family Bathycorpusculaceae; genus JADGNF01. The sequence continues at coordinate 14,678 of CAZQTZ010000013.1, forward strand.
TTAAGAGTTTTTCGCGTCTGGTGTAACAAATTGTCTTAAATCACGTAATGCCCTCATTTTTTCTTTATCTCCCATTTTTGTCGCATGAATTGTTTCTTTAAGCAGCTGCACTGATTCATCCATGGCTTGTCTATTCACGGGATACGGAACACCATCTTTTCCACCATAAGCAAAGCTAAACTTAACTGGGTCCTTCCAGCTTGGTTTCTCCCCATAAATTAATTCTGCAATAAGTGCTAACCCACGAACTGTGGCAGGACCAATTCCACGTATACTAAAAAGTTCCTCATAATTATTGGGTTGAACCATATAGGCTTCTGTTATTGCTTCCCAGTTAATGGTTCTAGGCATATTTAGAGTTAAAGTACAGGTTTCTGGCCTATTGGGTAGCCATTCTTGCAGTGACGTTTGTTTTTTATTTAATAAAGGTGGGAGTGTTTTAGCTAATCTTTCGAGTTTTCGCGGGTTTTCTTTAACTAGATCTACGGAAACTTTTCTCGCGCCTTCGCTTTCTCTTGCTGTCATATTTAAAACAGTTTGATGTACTGCATTTCCAACAATCGCATTATGTGGTTCCACGATAAAATCCTTAGTATTATCGCTTAGCCAATGGTAACGTCTTGCAAATCGGTCTGCCAAGTTCATGCCTTGCTGAACAACCGCCCATTTTCCCCTTTCAGTAATAAAGAAAGAATGATGATAAAGTTGATATCCAGCTTGAATAGCGGTATTATCAACTTTTGCTGTCATTTTGCTTGCGTAGGTAAGTGTTTCTATTTTATTTTCAGAGAAACCAAATTTGTCAGCTGTTGTTTTAATTTCTGAAGGCGTCTTACGGCTCGTCTTGCCTTTCCCTCCGCAGACTATGACCCCGTGTTCTTCTGAAGAAAGCGCATTTTTTAAGACGCCCGTAACTACAGTGGTTACGCCACTGCTATGCCAATCATAACCTAAGACGCAACCCAAAGCCTGAAACCAATATGGATCACTTAGTCTAATTAAGAAATTGTCTGTACCATATTCGTCAATAATTATGGTGCAGATTTCTTTCGCTAGTCTACGCATTCTACTTGTAAGCCACGAAGGGGCCTTACCGCCATGAAGTGGAAGATTAGCATAACCAGTTTGATACATTATTATTCTAGTTGATAATGAATTTAGTTTTATTTGAAAATTGTCAGCTTACTACTGTAAATTATAGCACAGAATAATTTTATAATTTACGTATATTTTTGTCTAATGTTGAATATTTAATAAACCTAAAAATTTAGTTTTTCTCTTATTTTCTTAGCTTTAACTTTAAATTGTCTCTAGTTGCGATATAGTCAAGTAATTTATATAATACTTGGTTTTTTTCTTTCAGCTCCAAATTTCTTGTTCGCTCTTGTGCCTCTTGAAGTACTGTTTTTAGTTCTTCAATTTCTATGATAGTTGCTGCTACACAGTATAGATTTTTAGATTTCCCATCGTTGAATTCTTTAAGCATGGTCCTGAGAATTTCCTCTTTCTTTTTTGCTGTTTTTCAAAGTCCAACATACCATGTTTTTCTATATATGCTATATTATCTTCAAGTTTTTGATAGCTGACAAATGAGTCTGCTCGTTTACCCGTTTCTCTATGTTTTCTCCATTTTTCGCAATTTGTCTTTTCTAAACAGAAGCCACAGAATTCTATTCCTTTCTTCTTAATCGCGCAATTAAGAAAAGCACATGCCGCACCTATTCGGTACTCACTTTTACATCCTGGGCATCTACTTTTTGTTTCTCTATGATATGCCGGGCAGAGTCTGCATGATAGTCCGCAGACTCCAACTTCAACATGAGCAATTTGCATTTTTATGCTTCCATCGTTAGCTTATTTTCACTTCTTTTTGGCTCTCAATAAGCTTTGATAAAGTAGCAATTTGCTCTCTAAATTTTTTTCTCATTTTTGTAAATCGCATGGCTGCTGAGGGATGTATTATTTCTATGTACTCTATGCCTTCTTCACGCGGAGTTTCTCGAGCAGAAGCTCCGATAAGTACAACAATTCTTGGTTTGATTATTTTTATCTGCTCAGTTAGATATGGTATGCAGGCATTTGTTTCTTCAGCTGTGGGCTTTCGGTTTTTTGGTGAAATATGTTTAACTATATTTGTTATAAAAAGTTCGTTACGCCTTATTCCGTATTCTTCTAAAGTCTTAGTGAGAAATTTCCCTGATCTGCCAATGAATGGTCTGCCTGATTCATCTTCTTCTACACCTGGATTTTGACCCACTAACATTATTTTGGCGTTACTTGGGCCTTCCCCAGGAACAACATTCTTAGCTTCTTTCCAGAGGCCGCATTTTTGACAGTTGTGCATCTCAGCATTTAAATCCTCTAGTGACAAGAATTCAGCTCCTTGATGGTGTTCTATGAAAATAAGCCAAGCTTAAAAAGTATGTCTAGTTTTGGAAAAAATTGATTTAGCCTATAAATAATATTCATTACATTATGAAATAATGAAAAAGACAAATTAATAAACCAATTATGCAACAATAATCTGCGGTTGTTTTCTATGGTCTGCCATGGAGGTTTTTCCCTTGATGAATCAGTTAGAAGAACGTGGTATAATCCTGAAGTTATCCTCCAAGACATCGGTTTGACTTCTGATAATGTTTTTGTCGATGTTGGTTGTGGAGATGGTTTCTTTTCCATTCTTGCAGCTAAAATCGTAGGTGAGAAAGGTAAAGTATACTCAATAGATGCTGATAATTTAGCCATTGGAAAATTGAAGGAAAAAGCCAAGCGATTAGGTTTATCAAATATCTACCCAACTATCGGTCTTGCAGAAGAAAATCTATTATGCAAAGAATGTGCTGACATCGTCTTCTTTAGTATGGTTCTTCATGATTTCAATTCACCAGGAAAAGTTCTTCTGAACGCGAAACAGATGTTGAAATCAACTGGAATAGTAGCGAATTTAGATTGGAAGAAGGAAAAAATGACTTTTGGTCCACCTTATAAAATCAGATTCAGCCAAAATCAAGCTTCTAGCCTTCTTAATAAGGCAGATTTTAAAATTAAAGAAATTACCTCAATAGGCGAATACCATTATTTGATAACTGCCCAACCCTAAAGTTTTCAGGTTAATACTGATGCAGCGTAGAGCTCTAGTAAATCTCTTCTAAACTCTTCTGGGTATTTTATATAAGCTGAATGTCCTCCGCCTTCATATCTGATTAACTTCCCACTGGGCAGCATATCTGTCAGTGTTCGCATTTGTTCGCCTGAAATAATGTTGTCTTCCGTTCCCCAAATGATTCGAATTGGAAAACTAAATTTTTTGTAAGTATGAGAAAGAGCCTCGTCTTCGAAAACTCGCGCAGGAGCAGATAGCAGTAATCCTTTAACTGGGAATTGTGCTGCATATCGTAGCGCGATATGTCCTCCTAGGCTAGCTCCTATCAATACTGCATTTGAATCTCTAAAAAAATTCTCAATTGCTTTGTTGGCTATTATTAAGTTAGCATCAATATTTTGAGTCTTAGGTTGGCATTCGCTTTTTAGTCCATAAGGCATGTCTAGAGCCAGAAATGGAATATTTTTTTCCTCTAATAGATTTAATGCGCCAATTCGCTGCCAAATACTGCTGTTATATGAATATCCATGAAAAAATACTGCTGGAACACCTGACGTTTGATTTATTATTGTATGGCATTTGTACCCTAAGATGTTGAGGGTTTTCTCTATCATCCAAAGACCTCTCTATTACTGTTAAACTCTTGTTTAATTATAATTCTGTTTTCTATGTGATTTTATCTGTTTTTGATAAATGTTGTTTTTATGTTAGTTAGAATTGGAATCGCAGAAAAAATGGTACATATTAGAATTTCAGTTTCTCTGTGGTTTTATTTTTTTTAAAATTTGATTTTAGAGTAAGAGTTAACTCCTTGATTTATTGTGATTTAATTGAAGGATTGTTAGTTGTAGTTAGTGTGTTAAAAAAAGGATTAGTTAGTGGTCTTTTAATTATTCTAAGAGACCTACAAGCTTAACTCTATCTAGATTTTCTGGTCCGTGGGGTGCTATATCCATTTCCTCGGTAAGCTCTTTACCTGCTTGATGAGAACCTAAATGATCTCCATCTGCCCAAAACGCGCTGTCAGTAACATCATATACTTTTCCGTTTACGGCTACGTATGCAAGATTTCCGTTTTTTCCGTCATATTTTGCCAGTTCTTCTAATGTGAACTTTTTCAATTCTGCCAAAATATCACCTTTCTATTTGTAAAAATAAGACCTCTAAATATTTAGGAATTGCGTAACCTTTTGGTTAATTAGATGTTTCAGGTTTTCTGGTTCTTATCTGAAAAAGACTTATACCTGAATCGATATAGCGTGTATTTGAGGGAATCATAATGGGGTATTGTCCGAATTGTGGTGCTCCCCTTCAGGAAGACGCTCTTTTCTGTACAAAGTGCGGTGCATCAGCAAATGCACATACTGCTTCAAGTTCACAAGCACAAACTACGGTAAATAGCACCCGTACTTTAAAAATAGCTACTTGGGGCGAGCGCTTTGTTGCATGGTTAATAGATGTAGTGATAGTAGGTATTTTCATCGGAATTCTCAGTTTATTACCTTGGTTTAGTTGGACGCCTGTTTCATTTGTCCCCAGTTGGGTTCCTATTTTTAATTTCAGCGCAGGTGGTGTAATTTATTTTCTTTATTGGTTAATCATGGATGGTGCCTATGGTCAATCTTTGGGAAAAATGATCATGCGACTAAGAATAACACGATTAGACGGAAGCCCAATTAACATGGCCACTGCAGCTCTGGAGAGTATAGGGAAAGCGTTCTTTTTACTTCTAGACTTACTCATTGGGTTGCTTCTATATCCTAATCATCGACAAAGAATATTCAACTACTTGTCTGAAACAATCATAATTCATGAGTAGAACAACAAAAAAGTTACTTTCCATTTTTCAAAATTTGCTTAATTAGCTTTTCTTCTTAGAATTGTTATTATAATTATACTTAAAATGAATAGACTTATTATACCTGCTATAATGCCAA
>CAZQTZ010000013.1:19727-21803 GCA_964596465.1 uncultured Candidatus Bathyarchaeia archaeon
ACTTTTTAAGCCTGTTCCATATCCAGGGATTCTTGCTATAATGGCAAAAATTGGCACTACTTCTTTTATAGGATTGAATATTATTTGCTTAGTTGCATTAGCATTATTCACTATAATATTTCCTAAATCTGGCGTGGCCTTGTACCCTTCTGGTGGATATATACTAAAAGTGTAGTTGCCGTTTGGTACTTTGAAGGTGATTGCGTCCGTATTAGTTGTTTGGTAGATTGAATCTAATGTAATGCTCCAATTAGATATTGCTGGTAGACCTTTAGCTATAAATGAAATCTCAAATTGACTGCCTATCGCATAAATGTGGTGATCGTATGAGCCAAAATAGATGATTCCTTTTGCTATTGCTGGAGATGAAATTACCCAATCTCCAGTTTGGAAACTCCAAATAAGAGAACCGTTTTGATTATTTAATGCATAAATGTTTCCGTCGTTAGAACCAACATAGACAATATTCTCCGCTACTGCAGGGGAAGAATAAACTTCTCCATTTGTTTTATAATTCCAAAGGAGCTGACCAGAGCTAGAATTTAAAGCGTAAATGTAACCATCTCCTGAACCTATGTAGATTACACCTTCGGAAATTGCAGGTGAAGCTGCTATTTGGTTTCCAGTAGTATATTTCCAAACAAGACTTCCAGTTAAAGCAGTTAGTGCATATACATTTCTATCATAAGAGCCCACGTATATTATTTCGTCATCTATTGCTGGGGAAGAAATAACAACATTATCAGTAACATATTTCCAAATAAGGGTGCCGTCTGTGGCGTTTAAGGCATAAATGTTATGATCATTTGAGCCAATGAAAACAATGCCGTATGCTACAGCTGGAGAAGATAAGTGAATTTGGTCTTGAGTTGTATACTTCCAGATTAGATTCCCTGATGTAGCGTTTAAGGCATATATGCTGTGGTCCTCAGAACCAACATACACTACTCCTTCTGATATGCCTGGAGAGGAAACTACGGCAAAGCCTGTTTGATACTTCCAAATAAATTCTCCATCTGATGCGTTTAAAGCGTAAACATTTCCATCGTATGAACCAACAAAAGCTATGCCATCAACAACAGCCGGCGAAGATAACATTACCATGCCCTGAGTAGTATAACTCCAGATAACTTCACTAGAAAAATCATCAAAAGCAACTACCCCAGAGAGCGCATCCAAGGCGTAGACCTTACCGTCATATGACCCTATGTAGACAATCCCATTAGCAATACTGGGTGAAGAATCCACAATATCCCCCGTCATATATTTCCAAACCAAAGATCCATCGAAAGCATCTATTGCATAAAGCGTTCCATCCCAAGAACCAACATAAACTAATCCGTCAAAGAATGCTGCTTGTGAAATTACTACATCTGCAGTTTTATAACTCCATATAAATTCGCCCGATTCAGCATCTAGTGCGTAAATTTTTTGATCGCTAGAACCAATATAGACTCTTCCATCATAAAATGTAGGTGTTGCTGATATTCCGCCTCCGGTTAAAAAATTCCAAGTCACAGTTCCATCAAGTGGATTTAAAGCATATAAATTGCCATCTATGGAACCTACAAAAACCAAATTTCCAACTGAGACTCCTGAGAAGACAGGTCCGTTTGTTTTATATTTCCAAATCAACGAACCTGATGAGGCATTCAGTGCATAAGCATGAAAATCATTTGAACCAACATAAACTATGCCATTAAAGACTGCTGGAGACGATACAATAATATCTCCTGTAGTATAGGTCCATAAAAGCGAGCCGGAGGAAGCGTTTAAGGCATAGATTTTCTGGTCTTCTGAACCTACATAAACTGCTCCTCCAGTAACAACTGGAGACGATAACATAATTTGAGCACCTGTCTGGTAACTCCAGATAAGAGCCCCGCTAGAAGCATTCAATGCATATACTTTACTATCCTCTGATGCTGCATAAACTATACCTTCAGAGTATGCTATACCGGAATCTACAAAGTATCCCGTTTTAAAGCTCCAAACATAATCTCCAGTTGAAGCGTTTAAGGCATAGACGTTATAATCTTCTGATCCTACAAAAACTAAGTCCTCTGCAACGGCAAC
>CAZQTZ010000014.1:0-17690 GCA_964596465.1 uncultured Candidatus Bathyarchaeia archaeon
ATGATAGAGAATAATGTACCAGTAGCTCTAGGAACTGACTTTAACGCATCATCTTGGGTTTTGAACCAGCAAACAGTAATAGCTATGGCATGCCACTTGATGCATATGACTCCCGGAGAAGCTATCACAGCCGCTACGATAAATGCTGCACACGCAATTGGACGAGGCAAAGAAGTAGGAAGCTTAGAGGTAGGCAAAAAAGCGGATATAACTATATTAAATATCCCTAATCACAAATTCCTAGGCTATAGCATTGGCACTAATCTGGTTGAGAAGGTCATAAAAAATGGCAGACTAGTTATTGACAGAGAAAAACAAGATGAACCTGCCTTTCTGAGTAAAACAGAATAAACTTTTCTTACAGGGTCTGAACTAATTTTTTGGAGTCTTCTTTAATTTTTAATAATTCGACTTCAGTTGGTTTTCCACGGATATCGCCTAATCTACCTTTTATGCTGTTTTCTTCTGAACCATGAAACTCACTTACGATATACCATTCTCCAATAACGGTAAAGCCGAGATGTTCAAAGAATTGCCCCATATATTTTCCAGCTGGAATAGCTTCATTAATTCCAGTGTGAGGACCAGAATAGGTACAGAAAATCAAAGCGTATTTTCCGTTTATTCTTGGAGCAGAGAGCTTAATTTTACCCTGTTCTCTATACAAGGCAAATTTCTTACTAAGAAAATCATTAATTGGTCTAGCTGGCTGCCACTGAATAGAAGGTGTACCAACACAGATAAGATCATAATCAAAGAAGTCTAAATCTAAAGCTTCTTCAGGTCTTTTAATGTTAACTTGAACACCTGAAGCCGCTAAGCCTTCTTGTATAGAATAAGCGACCTTAGTAGTGTTTCCTGTGCTCGACCAAAACACTATCAAAGCATTCTTCAACACTTGAACACATCCATTGATTCGAAATATATTGTACTAAAATCAGTAATAAAAAATTTTGTTGATAGTAAAAATAAAGAGTTATTTAATGGTGATGATGGTGAGCGTGCTGGCAGCCACCTTCGAGTATGGACAATTTACCTTCCTTAAAAGAAGTTACTATGTCCTTAACAGTGGTTCCTGCAGCTTTAAGAACCATTATTCCGTTTGATACAAGTTCCATCAAGCAACCCGGACCCATACCATTTACAATAAACACATCTGGTCTCAAATTTAGAAGGTGTTCATGGGGATGCCCGGTTCCTCCGACGTGCTCTCCGCGATTAGATTCGAATGCTACTTTAGCAACTTCACTTTTTTCGTCTAAATCTATTACTGCAAAGTAAGGCGCTTGTCCAAAATGCTGTGCCAAAGGGGCGTCTAAGCCTATTTTATTTTCTACAGGAATAACTACTCTTTTAGTCATTTAGTGTTTCCCTACTGATTGGTTTAAGTTCTATTAGAACTTGGAAGTTTATTTCATAAATAATATTAATGCTTTGTGTTTAGAAAACAAACAATTCACCATAGAAAAGATGGAGAGCTCTTTAAGTCTCAAAATACATAATCGCAGCTAAAAAAGCAGATTAGCTTAAAAAATTTTTAGACAGGGCCTATCTATGGCAAATAGATTTTACTGGGCATATAGAACATTTTTTGAAAAACTAAAAAAAATCAATACCCAAGGCTAGATAATACATCATCGATTCTCCTGAAAAAACCATTAACCATCAATAAGATAATAAAGCTAATTTTTAGAGCACAAGTGAACTGATAGATTAAAAGGATTGATTCATGTTTAAGAAATAAAAGATTAAATTAATTGAAAGAATGGTTTTTTGGCTCTTAAAACTCGAGCAGTTAAAAGAACAGAAATAAAGTAATGCATATGAGCTTTATTCTTTATCGAGTGATTCTGAGACTATTTGTAAAGTACGACCTTCACTTAAAGCCCGAGCGGTTTTTTGCCTAGCACTTTGCAATAGTCGCCATATTGTTCCTCTAGAAACACCCATTTTTAATCCTGCTTCTTCTTGAGATAAACCCATTAAATCGACGAGTCGTAATACCTCTATTTCTGCCACTTGGATTGCCAATGGAATCGGGTTTGCTGCGGGATTGGGAGAAAATTCACTGGCAGGAGAAGGTTTTTCTATAATAATCGGCTTTGGAAGACGCCCTCTTCGACCAGATCTACACCTATGTCTCCAGTCCATTAAAATCAAATAACTAGTAGTTGCGCAATGTTTATAAATTTATGTGCATTAACACATAATTAATTATGTGCATAAGCACAGAATATTTGAAGAGAGGTGAAAAAATGAGATATGGAAGAGCAAACTGCTGGAACAATCAATACCCCGGAAGAGGACCTTTCAGCAACCTACCACCATGGCAAAGACCAGGTTGGGTATACGGTAGAGGAGCTTGCTGGCAATTATATGACCCCTATTACCAGATAACACCTGTTAAACCCGAAGATGAAATAACCTTACTTAATCAACAAAAAGAAGCAATTGAGAACCAATTAAAGCTAGCACAAGAGACTCTACAAAAAATCGAGCAGAGAATTAATGAATTAAAAAAGTAAACACAGACACAATTCAACCCCTTTTTATAATAAAAAATATTAATAATAGAAAACTGCGAGGATGTTACTTATTAAGAAAATCACTCATTCATATAATTTAGAGCCACTAACAATTTTTTCCAAATATTTCTAATTTCTTCTGCTACGCTACTGTCAGGAGAATACTCAACAATCGTTTTCCCCTTCACCATAGCTTGGGTCACAGTTGAGCTAAAAGGAATACTCCCAACTACTTCTACTCTATGCTCATTACAATAATTCATGATATGGTTTGTATTGTTTGTGTTTATATCGTACATATTCACGCAAACATAAGGAACTACATTAAAATGATTCAGAAGTTTTAACACTCTCTCTAAATCATGGATTCCAGATAAAGTTGGCTCAGTAACAACTAAAGCAGCATCTACACCCGTAACGGAGGCAATAACTGGACAACCTACGCCCGGCGAACCGTCAATAATTACCAAATCGGCCCCTTTTTTTCCAGCTAATATTTTAGCGTTCTGCCTAACTAAGGTAACAAGCTTTCCAGAGTTAGATTCACCCGGATTTAGTAATGCATGAGTCATAAAACCATGGTTAGTCTTTGAAAGATAAGCATGCCCAGAAATACGATCAATTAGACTTATTGCTTGCACTGGACAGACAGCAACGCATACGTTACAACCTTCACAAGAAATTGTTTCAATGTTTAAATCAGATGTTATAGCATCAAATTTGCATCTTTTTTTACATAATCCACATTCGGTACATTTTGTTTTATCAATTACAGCTAGTTTTGATCCGTGAAATTCTTGGGTTTCAAATATTTCTGGATGCAACAGCATATGAAGATCAGGAGCATCTACATCACAATCGGCGACAACTGCATTTTTAGCGAGAACTGCAAAGCAAGCAGTTAGAGTTGTCTTGCCCGTTCCGCCTTTTCCACTAAGAATCGTGAGCTGCTTCATGTTTAACTAACATCCTTATTTCCTCAAATAAAGCTTGGAACTTTTCGTTCCATTCAGGTATCTCTAGGCTAAAAGGAGTACCTTGAGAGTAAAGTTCGGCAATTCTCCGCTGGTATGGAATCTCTAATAAAATTCGTATCCCTTCCTTTATACAGTATTCATATAATTTAGTATCACCTATACCTGCACGGTTCACGATAACACCAAAAGGAAGCTTCAGATTTTTTAGAACTTGAATTGCTATCATTAAATCGTGCAAACCAAAAGGTGTAGGCTCAGTTACTAGTATACAGAAGTCGCTATTACGCACAGTTTCTACAAACGGGCAAGAAGTTCCAGGGGGAGAATCAAGAATTACGTCTTTATCTTGCCTAAGTTGCTTTTTAACAGCTTTGATTACTGGAACCGCCATGGGCTCCCCAATTTCAAGCTCACCATAAACAAGCTCCAAGTCATAGGCAGAAGCAAACTTTAGTATTCCAATTTTATGCTTTTCTTCAGTTATTGCTTTCGTTGGGCAAACTATGGCACACCCACCACAACTATGACATAACTCGGGGAACACAAGAATTTTATCGGTGGTTGTAAATATTGCATGGTACTGACAGAATCTCGAGCATTCTCCGCAATTTGTGCATAATTCCCTGTTTACATTTGGAACCATAGCGTAGACAGGTTCGGTTTTGTCTATCACAGAATTTAAAAGTAAATAGGCGTTTGGCTCCTCAACATCGCAGTCTAGGAGTTGAACGTCACCAACTGAAATTGCCATATTCACAGCTACTGATGTCTTTCCCGTACCACCTTTACCACTAGCAACACATACTATCATGCAAATTTGCCTTCAGTAAATTTCTCGAAATTAGCAACTTTTAGCTTTGAGCTCCCCTTAAATATCTCATATTCTGAAATGGCTTTTCGAAGCGTTCTTATAGATAATTTAACGTAATCGAGTTCTGATTCAGGTAAGCCACCGAGTTCGTCGAGTATATCGATAACATCAATTTCTTTTGCCTTATCAAGAGCCTTTCCTCTTAGAAGTGTTGCCATAGCAGACGCAGAAACAACAGAACCGATGCATCCTCGACAATTGAACCTTACTTTCTCTATTATATTACTTTCATTAATTCGCAAATACAGAGTTATGAAATCACCACAAGGACCAAGGGAAGTAGTAACGAAGTTTGGTTTTTCTAATGTGCCCAAATTAACATTTTTTAAGTATAGTGTTATTGCTTTTTCAGAATAACCTGAATCGATCAGTGTTTTCAATTCTTGTTCTGATAGCTTTGGCGTTTTCTTACCTCCAGAACTAACGAGTAAATGCTAATGGTGATGAGAATGTTCAGAGTGATGAGAATGTTCAGAGTGATGAGAATGTTCAGAGTGATGAGAATGTTCACAGCCGTCTGTTAATTCTTGGAGTCTGTCTTCTTTATATGCAGTAACGACTTCGTTAACTATGTTCGCATTGGCCTTCAGTACTGCTATATTTGCACTTTGGAAGGTATTCAGACCTCTTGGACCCATGCCATGGACTATAATTGTATTTGGCTTCAGCTCTAAAATGTGATCATGCGCTTGACCAGCCCCTCCAGCATGTTCGCCAACATTAGCTACTGTCTCAACATTTGAAACCTCGCCATTTTCAGCAAAGTCAATAACAACAAAGTAAGGAGCCCTACCAAAATGCTCTGCTAATTTTGCGTTCAAACCAGCCTGATTTTCTGCAGGAATAATCAGTCTATTCATAATACGGTCACCTCCTCATTAATGAAATCCTGATATAACGTAATTTTTTTGGGATTGACTTATTGTGAATGCACGTAACATACTGATTATTTCAGCTCCTTTCGCATTCCAGAATGCTCACCAACAGTAGGCGAATTAGCATTTTTTAATTCACCTTTTTTGAATTTTTTAATGACTTCTTTAATAGGCGCACATTCTGAAGACATTATTTCTATCCCGGCAGCAGTTAATGCTTGAAAAGCGTTAGGTCCGACATTCCCAGTTATGACGACCTTTGCACCTTTATTTGCGACTGTTTGTGCTGTCTGAATGCCAGCGCCCCCTGTTGCACTTGCAGAGATATTTGGCATAGCTTCAAAATGCATAGTTTCATCATCGATGAACAGTAAAAAGGCGCAACGACCAAATCTAGGATCCAATAAAGCGTCCAAATTATTTGAAACTGCACTTATACATATTTTCATTTTTTTATCTCTTCCTTTTTATTTATTTTATTTTCTCTTACTTTCCAAATTCGTAAATTTACATTATTTTCTGGTTAATTGACCAATTTTTGTTTTTTCACTCTTAATTTTTGTGTTTGTCTAAGAAATCCTCTATTTTTTTAATTATCTCAACAAAAGCTTTAGTGGCAGGTGAAGCAAGGTTTTCTGCAATAAATGGAAGCCCGTCATCAGAATTGTTACATATCATTGGATCAAGAGGGATAGATCCTAAAAATGGAACATGCATATCTTCTGCAATTTTCTTCCCTCCTCCGAATTTAAAGATGTCAATTTTTGATCCGCAGTCTGGACAGACAAAACCGCTCATATTCTCAATAATGCCTATTATAGGAACATTAATTTGTCTGGCGAATGTGACGGCTTTTTTGACAACCGCTTGTGAAACTTCGGAAGGCATAGTTACTATTATTACTCCTGTTAGGTCAGGGATTAATTGTGCAACGCTTAGCGGTTCATCGCCAGTGCCAGGCGGAAGATCAACGAGAAGATAGTCAAGTTCGCCCCAATTAGTATCAGAGAGAAATTGTTGAATAGCTCGCATTTTTAATGGACCGCGCCAAACTACTGGAGCTTCGTCGTTTGGCAGAATAAAATCCATAGAAACTGCTTTTATACCCAGACGACCTGTGACCGGAAAAATCTCTCCGTCGTGGCCACTTCTTAACTTCTGTCCTTTTAACCCTAACATTTTAGGGATACAGGGACCGTGAATATCCGCGTCTAGAACGCCTATTTTCCCATCGGCTTTTTTCATGGCGAAAGCAACGGCAAGGTTTGTTGTTACGGTACTTTTTCCTACACCGCCTTTACCGCTTATTATTGCAATTTTTTGTTTAATTTTGTTCATGTTTGTTTTGAGTTTTTGTTTTTCATCAGATGCCTGATCTAAGTCTATCGTTGATTTGTCTTTTTGGTCTTGTTTTACAGCATTTGCCATTTTCGATACAACTCTATACCGCTTTGTTTAATAGATAAACCTTATTAATAGTTTATGTTTATTTACTAAACTGAGGCTTAATCCGTGGATGATATTGACCGCAAAATTATTTCACAACTCCAATTAGACGGCCGGACAACCTTACAAGAACTGGCCAAGATTATAGGATTTACTAGCATGGGTACCAAAAAAAGATTGGATAAACTCATTAATCAAGGCAAAATTAAAGTTTCCGCGCTAATAAATTCGAATGCTTTAGGATTAATTCCAGCCATAGTTATGCTTGAGATGGAAAACACAGAAGCCCGAGAAAAACTTATTGAGCGATTCAGAGATTGCCCTCGAGTAATCAACATCTTCAAAACAATTGGCGGGTATAATCTAATTGCATTGGTTGTAGCTGAAAACCAGAGCACATTAGAAAGCATATCAACAGAAAAATGTTCCTTACGTAGCGCACAAGGAATACGCCGATCAGAATTCTACCCAATAGGAGACATGTTTTTCTCGCCTTTTCTAGGCATAAGAGAACATCTTGCACATAAAGAAAAAACAATAACACCCTGTAATGTTGATTGTGGACCATGTAAAAGATACAAGAATGAAAAATGCGTCGGTTGCTCAGTAACAAATAATTATAAAGGAATACTCTAATTGGAAGGATTAAAAACGGAAATAAATTCAATTGTTTCAAATAATAGAAGAGTGGAAATTAACCAAGCAAGCAGAGTAGAAATATTTAGTTTAGTCGACAATTGCACAGACTTTTTGTCTCCTACAAATCATAAGTTAGCCAAGCTTTTTGGACAATGGACAAGAGAAAAATATGACAAAGAGTGGAACAGCAAACATAGTCAGTCTCCACTTGCCGAGCATGGATTTTCGATGTTAATTCGAGTTTTTAATGAAGGAAAAGTACACAGCATCTTATATGATACTGGAAGCAGCCCTGACACGATTCTTGAAAATGCAAAACGGATGGGTATTGACCTTAAAGAAGTGGAAAGTATCGTTATATCTCATGGACATTATGACCATTTTGGCGGACTATTGTCAGTAAAAAGAGTAATTGACAGAATAGACTTGCCCATAATTGTTCATGAAGATATGTTTAAGACCAGAGGAACTGCTTTACCGGATGGTTCAGTTCGAAAATTTTCTGATTTCCCTACGGAGAATATGTTGAAACCGGCCAAAGTCATAACTACAAAACAACCTGCGTTAATCGCAGACAATATGGTGGTTATTACAGGCGAAATTCCAAGAAAGACAGAATACGAAAAGGGTTTTCTACGACATAGGGCATCTGTAAATAATTCCTGGCAACCAGACCCATTAATTATTGATGAACGCGCCATAATAATTGCCGTAAAAGGAAAAGGGTTAATCATACTTTCAGGTTGTGCTCATGCAGGAATAATAAATACGATAAGTTATGCAAAACAGATAACTGGAATAGAGAAAATCTATGCAGTTTTAGGCGGTTTTCATTTAGCTGGAAAAGAGTCCGAGAAGAGAATTAAACCTACAATCAGAGAACTGCTATGTATGAGCCCTATGCTTATTGCTCCATCACATTGCACTGGATGGAGAGCTATAAGTGCAATAGCTAATGCCTTGCCAGACGCGTTTGTATGGAATAGTGTTGGAAACCTATATCAATTATAATACATAAGAACAAGCTGAAATAGATAAAAAGCAAACCAACTGTTAAAAAAAGGTTAAATGATGAAGTGGGGAAAACATGCAAAGAAAAGGACCATTGTATATTGTTCCTTGGCGATGTACGTTTAATTGTGGCTTCAATTGTGTACACTGTACCTCCGCTGGAAAGCCAGCTGCGCCTGATGAATTAAGTACAGAAGATGCAAAAAAAATTGTAGATCAAGCCTACGAGTTGGGTGCTAGCTTCTTTGGGGTAACAGGCGGAGAAATGCTTCTACGCAAAGACCTATTCGAGGTAATCGCATATGCCCGAAAGGTCGGAATGAACACTAGTATCATAACGGATGGTCGCCTACTCAACGACAAGGCATTTGAAAATATCGTAAAAAACGAGACCAAAGTATCAGTCAGCATTGATGGTAAAGAGAGCACCAATGATAAAGTTAGAGGTAAAGGTGCTTATGCAGCGTCAGTTAAGGCAATCGAACGACTCTCACGTGAAAAACTTCTAAATTGCCTAGTTTATACACTTGCAAACGTTAATGAACAAATCACAAATGTAACTGAAGAAGACTTCACGGCGGTATTAGATTTAGCTGAAAAATATGGCGCAAGATGGGTTATCTATCATGGCATGATTCCTTACAGCAAAGACCCCGCAAGTCTTAAAGCTGCACCCTCAGCGGGACAATACGAATGGGCCTGGAACAAACTCTACGATTTACGCATCAAATACAAAGGAAAACCTGACATCAACATATACTATCCCTCTTATGCTAGAGTAGCAAAACAACGTGGCATTGCTGACTGGGACAACTGGTTCAACCACTTCTTCTTAGGGAGATGCTTCTTTGGAAAATTCATGAGCATCGCAGAAAACGGCGACGCCATTCCATGCAGTTATAACGACGTCTACCGGTTTGGCAACATCAAAAAACAATCGCTTCAAAGCATCTGGAACGAATTACAAAACAACGAATTCTTCGCTAAAGTTAGAGACAAAAACAATCTCAAAGGAAAATGTGGAGTTTGTGAATATCGAGAAATCTGCGGAGGATGCCGAACTTCAGCGCTCTTCTATACAGGAGATATCCTTGGACCAGATCCGCAATGCGCATACATACCGAAAGCGCTCCGTGAAAAGTAAACTCTTCAACTTCTAATTTTTCTTACTCTTAAGGGTGTTCAGGTTACTTTTTCTATGGTTTCTAATACGTTTACAGTAGAGTTTATCCATCTCAGATAAGCGTTTAATGCAGCCCTAAGAGCAACTGTATCATTAGCTTCTATAATCAGAACGAGATCTTGCCCATCTTGGGTTATATTTATTTTTGAACGTTTTCCAATCTGCTTGTGAACTTCAGGTGTTAAGGCTTCAATCAGAGCGGTTAATTGCTTTTGAGGAAAGAAACGTATTCGAATTGAAGCGGAAGCAATCAATAGTCAGATCTCCTAGAATCGTTAAAGATTCCTAATCTATAAAACATTCTATAATCTGAATAAGAAATATGAAAAAAATAAATTTAAAGATGGAGGGGGATTATGCGCTGCTTTCTTCAGCTGCTTTTTGGGTTTCTGCCGTGGTTTCTGCTATTTGACCTTTAGCTGAACGCTTTGCTACTGCACCGAGCTTGGTGTTCGGCATGTATGCTCCACCAGTGAATGTGTATTCACATTTACTGCATTTCCAGACACCTACGCTTTGGCGTTTAACCTTAACGAATCCGCATTGTGGACATCTGTGAGCAGTTTTAAGGCCAGCTATAACTTTTATGTATCGTTTCCTAACTGTAGCACCGTATCTTGTTCCGAATCCTCGAGTTGGACCAACTTTCTTTGTTTTTGGCAACTTTTTCACCATTTAAGAGACTTGCGTAAATCAGCAGCTTTTTGTTGAGAAATCTTGCTAGCTTCTAATATTTGTTGCGGAGTGAAAAAGCCTGATCCACCTTTCTGTACTGCGCAAATGTTACCTTCAGTGTTGATAGCCATGGAAATTCGTGCATCCATTACCTGCTCTTCTTCAATGCTTGGATCCACAACCAACTTATCACCTATCTTTGCTATTGTGATTGTTATTGGTTGAGTCTTTATTGGAAGAGGTGTATAACCCTGCTTTAGTTTGACTTCGCCATCTTTGAGTTCATAGTTAGGCATCTTTGTGTTTAATAAGGCTGCAACTGAAGCTAATGCTGAGGCATCGATAAGGTTTCCATCATGGTTAAGCACATAGACATCAATGAAGACAACGAATACTTTTTTGCCTACCTCGATGCATAATTTTTCGTTATCGACCATTTTAGATTCACGAATACCACGGTCTACTATTCTTGCCAGTTCAATGGAATTTTCATCTGGTGGTCCGGGTTCAAATGAGGCGCATGCTAAAGGTACAAGTTCAGCATTTACGGTCATTACACCTTCGGTGGGTGTATCTGGGAATGGCTCTCCAGTTTCCACTTTGGTTCCGACTAGAACTTCGGTTTTTCCAAGTAGCAGGCGTGCAGAGCCTTCAGCTTTCTCTATTAACCCTTGTTCAATTTTGATTTCCCGTAAATCAGTTAACCCTCTACCGTCAAGGCGTTTGCCTTTTTCGATTAAGGCTGCAATTTGTTTTTGACGTACTTTTGTTATTAGAGATGACATTACTCTTCAGGCTCCTCTTCTTTGTTTTCTTCTTTAACATTCATATATTTAGTTTTTAGCGCTTCTTTCTGTAGGGCATAAATGTTCTTGCATCCATCCATTGCCATATTCATAGCTTTCTCCAATTCTTCCTGTGTTAGGATTCCATCCATTTGAAGAAGCGTAATAGCATTCAAATTTGGCATATAGGCAACTGGAACATCTGCTGAACCCAGTTTATCCTCTGCATCGTATAAGTCTAAGACAACAGTGTCTTCAACTTTGCCTGCTGCACATGCAACGACTAAGTCGCGCATAGGTATACCTGAGTCAGCGATTGCTAAGGCAGCTGCAGTTATGCTTGCACATCTTGTTCCACCGTCCGCCTGTAGAACTTCAACAAATACGTCAATTCCTGTTCGCGGGAATAATTCAGGGAAAAGAGCAGGTTCAAGAGCTTCTCTGATAACTTTAGAGAGTTCTACTTCTCTTCTTGAGGGCGCAGGTGATTTTCGTTCTGGGACGCTGAAAGGTGCCATATGATAACGACATTTAATTACCATACGGTCGGGTCGCGAGAGGTGTTTTGGGTGTACTTCGCGTGGACCAAAAACGCCTACAAGAATCTTGTTTTTCCCGTGTTCAATATAAGCTGATCCGTCAGCGTTTGGCAAAACGCCTACTTCAAGTTTTAGGGACCTTAACTCATCCGCTTTTCTTCCGTCAAGGCGAATGCCTTTCTTATCAATTAATTTTTCCTGTTTTTCATTCATTTCGTATTTTCCTCCGGTTTTGATTCCAGTTTTGCTTTCTCCTCTTTGAGGAGTTGGGTTATACGATCGGTTAACCCGCTTGTGTGGGATTCATCTTCGATTTTTTTAATCGCCGCCATGGCTAATTCTTCCTCAGCGACGCTTCTTCCGGTAACAAGAATTGTACCGTTTAATCCCAGGATTATTTGACAGTTGGTTTCTGTTTTTATCATCGAAATCATGGAACCTTTTCTTCCGATGATGCGCGGTATTTTAGTGGGAGTGACTCGCATTATTTGTCCGCGGGTGATTTTTCCTAGACCTGGTTCTCCAACTGTAAGTTGTGGGTCATGCGCTCGATCATAGGACGCGATTTTTGCTACGATTAAATCTCCAGTGTCTAGAACCTGAGATAATTCATCGTTTTGGGGTTTGAATGGTCGGTTTAGAACATCGGAAGCGCGTAGAAGCGCTGTATAGGGGGATTTGATGTCGATTGTCCAACCGTTGAATCCAACTTCGATGACTGAGCCAATTACTATGTCGCCTGGTTTAGGAACATAAAACGCTCTAAGGGCAACAACATTTACCTTCTTATTATCACAGTCCACGAGTCCGATTCGTGAGGCGTAGATTTTTCCGCCTTCAAGATATGTGTTTTCTCCAACTTGGTATTCGCCCTCTGCAAGAAGTTCGCCAGGCGTTACCAATTGTTTCGCTTCAAAGAATGTTGGCATAGTTTATTTTTTACCTCCAATATTATGAATATTTATTTTTTTAACTAACTACTTTGGCTTCTCCTGAGCCTTTAGTTACTTCGCCTAGTTTATTGAGGAACGAGGCGTAACTACCTGCAGGCATCTCCATCACACCATACCATGAACCATCACCGCGCCACTCTTCGCGCTTAATGGTACCATATCCTTTCAGAACACCATAGGCACGAACAGCATGTTGTGCGGGTATGGTTACAGCCAATTGAAGCTGCTCTACTTTAAGAGGCAGGATTGGGCGTAGAAGTTTTATTATGTCTTTGGCTTGTTCCTCAACTGATTTGTAAGGATCAATCGGGTAACGAATTTGTTCCATTGCATTTTCTATGCGCATAGGCGGATGAGGAAGGTTGGTTTTTGGGTCAACTGCTTGGTGGGATATGTAATCAATCACCTGTTTCCTTTTATCATCAACCATCTTGCGTCGTTGTTCAGTGGTGAGTTGAAGTTGACCTTTCTTTAAGATTATATCTGCAACTTTGAGTGCGTCAGTAGTACCAAAAACTTTGCGAATCTCATCTTCGCCTACACGGGTACCTTTGTTGGCGTCAGAGAAAATAGTTTCAGCAACCAAGACTTCAGTTATGCCCGCTATCTTTCCATTACGATAGTCTAGAGCCTTGTTCGGTTTAACGAGTATTTCAAAATGCTCGTTATCTTTTGTGAATCGAGCGATGGTGAATTTTTCGCTCATCAGATGTTCACTTACCCGAACCCAACGCCTTGACTACTTCGTCAATTTCGTCGTCGGGAAGCATCTGCAGTTTCTTTGTGTCTGCAGGTATGACGGCGATTTTTATTCGCGGGGGCAATTGTCTAGCTTCAAGAGCTTTTGCGAGACATTTTATCGCTAGCTTTTTGGTTTCTTCCAGACTGAAATTCTCTTTATATTCCTCTTTGAATATGTTAAGAACAGTTTCTCTGCCTGCCCCGAGCGCGGTTGCTTTATAGCCTCTGTATGTTCCGCTTGGGTGGGTTCCGAAAACACGTGCACCGGTTTTATCAACACCACCGAAGATTAAGCTAACGCCGAAGGGTCTTACACCTGCATGTTGGGTATACATTTGTTGTATATCACAGATGCGTTTAGTTACAACTTCGGTGTCTATGGGTTCGTCATAGGTTAGTTTGTTACTTTGCGCATAAACTCGCGCTTGATCAATTAGGACTCGTGCGTCACTGCTTAATCCGACAATAGCTGCGCCGATATGTTCATCAATGCGGAAAATTTTCCATGAATACCCAGTTTCTTCTAGGGGTTCAACGTTTTCTTCTGCGCCAAGGACAACGCCTTCTGCGCACTGTATACCTAAGATGGTGGCACCGCGATTTACTAATTCCATCGCGTATTCTACTTGGAAGAGTCTTCCATCTGGACTGAAAACAGTAATTGCACGGTCGTATGCTCCTGGTGCTGCAAATACGGACATAATCTTAAACCTCTTTTTTTACACTTTAATCTATTCGCGGATTCTCATGGGATAACCACACTAAAAACCTTTCCTTCTAATATAAGGCGCCAGCCAATATGCATTCGTTTCATTTATGAAAAAACTATATATGTAAAAATAAGTTTTGGGCGAGAAATTTATAGAGAGACCCCCGTTTTTAGCAAAAGAAAATCCCCGAAGATTAGAAAAAGTTCCTGTTTTTAATCAGGTATTATCTGTTTTCTTTGGGTTTGTTTCGGATTTGGTTGGACAAGGCTTATTTAATTGGTCGTGTTTTTGTGTGCTCACGGAAGGATTATAATTGAGTGACGAAATTTCTAAGTTACCTCCTCAAGTCCAAGAAAGACTTTTGAGGCTTCAACAGCTTCAGCAGACTCTGCAGACTATTCTGCAGCAGAAACAGCAAGTGGATATGGAGAGTTCTGAAATAGACCAAACTCTAGCTGAACTTCAAAAAACCGCCGATGAGGCAGTCATCTACAAGACTGCGGGCTCTTTGCTAATTAAATCTCAGAAAGCAGCTGTAGTTGCAGACCTTACCGAACGTAAAGAGTTACTTTCAACTCGAACAACAGTTATGGCACGTCAAGAAGAACGTATGCGTAACCAACTTAAAGAACTCCAAACAAAGTTGCAGGAAGACCTAAATCCAGTTTCAGCGCCACCCTCATAAACGGGGGCTGCAGAAGCCAGTGGATTTTGGGTTACCCGAACTAACTGAAGAGCAAACTGAAGAAGTCTGTGCAGTCGCCGAAAATGCTGCCAGAAAATTCATCTTTTCTAAGGTACCTGCTAAGATGGTGGAACACTTAGATATCAGTGTTGAAGCTGAAGGCGAAAAACCGATAAATCTGACTGTAGAAGTGAATATAGTTTTATTACTTGAAGCAAAGCAGATTAATGAGAATACACTTGCAGATGAAGCTGTGAAGGAAGCCTTCAAGGAAATCGAAAATTATCTGAGAAAACTAACATGACTTTTAGTAACATACTTAAAATTTTAGACGAAACTCAGGCTAATCACGTACTTTTATTATGTCACCATAACAGTGATCCTGACGCTGTTTGTAGCGCCTATGCGTTTCAAGGTTTGCTAAAAAGACTTCGACCTAAGATATCTATTGAGATAGGTACAGGATTAGGAGTGAGTAGACTAACTAAACATCTTTTCAAATTTTTACCTATAAATGTAAATCTTAATCCAGATGTGGATAAAGCTCAAGTTATAATCCTGTTGGATACGAACACAATACAACAGCTAGGTAATTTAGCGGAAAAAGTCAGCCAAACTAAAGCACCGCTTATAGTCGTTGACCACCATGTAGCCCATCCAGATACTCAAGGCATATCTAAACTTTGTATAACCAACGAAGAAGCATCATCAACCTGTGACATTGTTTTTGATTTTTTCAGACAGCAAAATCTGAAACCTGATGCTAATGAGGCAAAAGCACTTTTTTTAGGCATGGCATTTGACACTCGCCACTTTGTTCTCGCTAACTCATCAACGTTCAAAGCAGTAGCGGATCTAGTGGACAGTGGAGTTAACACCCAAGAGGTGCTCGCAATGCTCTCATTACCTATGGATTTCTCAGAACGTGTAGCCCGAGTAAAAGCCTGCCGACGAGCAAAAATCGTCCGTATTAATGACTGGATAATAGCGTTTAGCCATGTAAGCGCTTACCAAGCCTCTGCTGCTAGAGCGTTGATAGATTTAGGGGCTCATATGGCAGCTGTCGCTGGAGAAAAAGGGAAAAATATTGAAATCAGTCTTCGCTGCACTCGAGATTTCAGCGAAAAAACTGGTATCCATCTAGGTAGAGATATTGCAAAACCTTTAGGAGAGGCACTCCAAGGCATGGGAGGAGGACACGCCATGGCTGCAGGTGTTAATGGTATCGGCGAGGTTAAAACTGGATTAAAACGTTGCTTACGATTATTGAAAGAAAACTTGGGAACTTAAACAAATTTGAGTAGTTACTCTTAAATGAAGCATCCGCGTGCCTAACTATGCAAGGCACAAAAAGATGGCGCTAATCGAAACAAAGAACCTAACGTACACTTATCCTGGTGCGTCTCATCCGTCAATAAGTAATGTGTCTATAAAAGTTGAGAAAGGCCAATTTGTCCTTATTACTGGGCCGAGCGGTTGTGGAAAAACCACTTTGTGCCGAACCTTTAACGGACTTATACCCCAATTCTATCAAGGTGAACTTAAAGGAGAAATTTCCGTTGCTGGAATAGACGCTGCGAAACAGCCTACTTATGAAATGGCAAGACATGTGGGATTAGTTTTCCAGAATCCCGAAAATCAGCTTTTTGCCTTAAGCGTTGAAAAAGATATAGCGTTTGGATTAGAAAATTTCGGTTATAACCGCGATGAAATTCGAAAGCGTGTGGATTGGGCGCTTAATTTAACAGGTATTTACCATCTTCGTGAACGCTCTCCTCATGAATTATCAGGTGGACAACAGCAACGTGTAGCTATTGCATCAGTTTTAGCTATGCAGCCTGAAATTATTGTTCTAGATGAACCGACGAGTTTTCTTGATCCATTAAGCGCTGAGAAAATTTTTGAAGTAATATCTGAACTTAATAGAAAATTAGGTCAAACAGTTATTCTTGTTGAGCATAGATTGGATTTAACAGCGAAGTATGCTGATCACATAATAATTTTGGATCAAGGTAAAGTCTGCTCAGACGGCGATACAAGAGAAGTTCTAACTAATGAGGATACCCGCCTAATCGGCGTAGGGATACCTAAATCTACATTATTGTATGAATTGATGCAGAAAGAAGGAGCCCAACTGGGCAAACAGACGCCCCTGTCACCTGAAGAAATGGCGGCTCTTTTAAAGGAGGCTTTTAAAAGCCGTGATTGAAGTCCAAGACATCCACTTCAGGTATAACGGTGGTTTTGAGGCTCTAAAAGGCGTCTCATTAAATATAAAAGATGGCGAGTTTGCGGCCATCATGGGTCAGAATGGAGCGGGAAAAACTACCTTAGTTAAACATTTTAACGGATTACTTAAACCAACCACAGGGAGAGTAATTGTAAATGGGGTAGAGACCACTAAAACCAGTGTGGCTCGACTTGCTAAAGATGTGGGTTTTGTTTTTCAAAATCCAGATCACCAATTATTCAGTGAAACTGTTGATGATGAAATCGCATTTGCCCTTAAGAATTTCGGCTACGAACATGAAGCGATAGAAAAACGTATTGAGTGGGCAGTAAATCTGCTGGGTATAAGTCAATATCGAAAAACTTCTCCTTTCATGCTAAGTGGTGGAGAAAGAAAAAGAGTAGCTTTAGCTAGTGTTCTGGCATGGGATCCGCAAATTCTTGTTTTAGATGAGCCTACGATTGGACAAGATCACCAGCAGAAAGAGAACCTACGTCAATTCATTATTCAATTGCAGACTCAGGGAAAGACAGTAATTACGGTCACACATGATGTTGAGTTCGTAGCAGAATGCAATCCTAGAGTCATATTAATGCAAGATGGAAAAATAATCGCAGATGGCGAAGGCAAAAACATCCTAACCGACCCTCAGATTCTTGAGCAATCATCGATTGTTCTTCCACAAATTGCGCAGATTTTTAACAAATTAAACATGCCAAGATTACCTAAAAACGTCATCGACATCTATGAAGCAAAAACTATACTGCTTAAAGAGATGGAGAGAAAACGTCGATGAGTGTTTTTGACGGCTTAAAATTCCGTAAAGTCTTCTCCCCTATTCACAA
>CAZQTZ010000014.1:17700-21200 GCA_964596465.1 uncultured Candidatus Bathyarchaeia archaeon
AGATCCGCGTATGAAATTCCTTTATGTCGAAATAATATTCGTAGCAGCTATAATGTTTAGCTCAATAATCCCCTTATTGATACTCTTTTTTATGCAGATTCCCTTCGTAATTCTTGCAAGGGTGCAGAAGCAATGGATTCGCTCTCTTCGAGGAGCAACTTTCCTAGCAGTATTTATTTTTCTAATTAACATTGCAGGTAATTTCTTTACTCATAACTTTACATTAACAGCCGCTGACCTAGAAGGTGCAACTGCGATGACCCTACGCTTTGTGGTACTGGTAGAGTCGTTCTCGGTATTTTTCTTAACCACATCACCAGATAATTTTGGATTAGCATTAGAGCAAACCCGAGTGCCCAAAGAAATAGCATTAGCCATCAAAACAGCCCTAAGCATCGTCCCAGTACAAGCCGAAGAAGCACAGACTATAATGGATGCCCAAAAAGCCCGAGGCTTAGAACTAGAAAAAGGCAACTTCATGAAACGCATCCGCAACTATATTCCAGTACTGATTCCTCTAATCGTCAGCGCTATCAGACGCAGCCTAGAATTGGCCGAAGCAATGGAATCCAGAGCATGGGGAGCTACCAAGAAACGGACCAATCTATATGCACTTAAACTCCATAAGGGCGACTGGATACTTTTAGGAATAATCGTCGGGATTCTAGCCGTAACAATCTACTCTTACCTCTATGTTCAGATTCCAACAATCCGGAGTCTAATTGGATTCTAAAAATCTTAGAAGTCTGGTTTTAATTTCGAGTAATCTTTTCTAAAGGATTATGGAAATGATTAATAAGTAACTTTTAACTAAGATGTGTCAATGAAACCGATACAACTAAAAGTATTTGCATTGATTACTCTTTTGGTTATCTTAGATGGTGCAATTTTAGGTTTCTTAAATATCACCTCAACAGCAACTCAAACTACCCCTGAGGTTTATGTAGGAGTCGACATTGCCTATGGAGATGTTGAAGAAACTAAAGCCCTAATAGACCAAGTAAGCTCATTCACAAATCTAATCATATTTGGCCATACAGGAGTTACACAAAAACAGCACTTTTCTAAATGAGACGTGTCAATATGCCTACGAAAAAGGCTTATATTTTATAGTCTATGAACCAAGATGGAGTATAAATTACTCAATGGGTGGAAATCAGTATCGCCCTGGTAATCTGACCTATGAAGAAGCTAAGGCTAGGTGGGGAGATCATTTACTGGGTATTTATCGTTTTGATGAACCTGGAGGTAAAGTGTTAGATAACGATAAGGATTGGGATTTTGTAGGTGACGCGAGCACTTATTCTGAAGCTTCAGATATATATGTACAAAGACTAAAATCCGGATTAGCAAATAGACTTGCACTTAATTGTTCTTTATTCACTTCGGATTATGCTGCTTATTGGTTTGACTATAAAGCTGGGTATACGGGGGTTTTTGCAGAATTTGGATGGAATTATAGTAGGCAATTGAATGTTGCTATGTGCAGAGGCGCGGCGAATGCGCAAGGTAAAGAATGGGGAGTAATGATCACTTGGACCTACACGCACCCTCCATACATCGAATCAGGTGATGAATTATACAAAGACATGATTTTTGCATATGACAGCGGAGCAAAATATATTGCCATTTTTGACGCTAATGAGGGATGGACAAACGGAATTTTACAGAAAGAGCATTTAGATGCCATGAAAAAATTCTGGCAATATATTCAAGAAAATCCCAGAAATGTAGATTTAGTCAATACTAGAACTGCGTATGCGTTGCCTGAGGATTACGCTTATGGTTTTCGCGGACCAAAAGATAAAATCTGGGGGTTGGCAGAGGCCAACGAAACCGAATATAACATGGCGATAGTGGTCGATTATTTATTAGATGTTTATGGAACTAAATTAGACATTATTTATGATGACGGCTTGGAAGTTGGAAATAATTATGGATATAATCTAATTCTGTATTGGAATACTTACGACCCAATGGCTTCACCCTTGCCTACGGCAACACCTACTCAGACAATAACCCCATGGCCAAGTATGACTGCCACTCCCTCGACATCAACTAGTTTAAGTCATTCGCCATCCGGCACAACAAACCCTACATCTTCCCAAGATGCGGAGGCTAATTCCGGCGGATTAACTAATTATGTGTACGCAGTTTTGGGTGTCGGAATTATTTTGGTAATAGCATTAACCGTTTTTGTGATTAAAAAGAAAGCGTGACTTTGTGAATTTTAGTCAGTATTAAGAGTTCATATAATTTATTAGTGCTCACCACGCACTTTTTGCTAAAGAGAATTGCTGTGCTATTCAAGCTTAGAAGGGAGCATGCTTATGATTAATAAGCAAGCCCAAGAACCAGCAGACACTTCAATTCAGTCTGCATCAAAGGCTATAACGAGTAGCGAAGCTAAGAGACCTACTGCTTATCAGAACGTTTACCCGCTCCGTGAACCTTATGTTTATGCGGCCATATCAAAAGACCCCGATACCCAGAAGACCCAGTATGAGGTAATCGAACCTACCCTGCATAAAGAGGAAGAAGAGTATCTTAATGAATTGAAAGAATTGCTCATGGAAGAATTAGAAGTCAATTTTAAAGAGATTGAAAGCAAAGAAAAAGCTGAAGAATATTTAAGAGAAAAAATAAAAGAAACTGTAAAAAAATACCGTATAAAAATTCAGCCAGAAGCGGCAGATAAAGTTGCTTATTATATAATAAGAGACTTTGTGGGGTACGGAAAAATTGATTCTCTAATGAGAGACCATTTGATAGAAGACATCTCGGCAGATGGAGTAAATGTGCCTATCTATATTTGGCATCGTTTACACGAATCTATACCAACTAACATCACCTTCACAGATTCACAACAACTCGATTCATTCATAGTTCGCTTAGCATATTTGGCGGGAAAAAACATCTCGCTCGCATCACCTATTCTAGACGCGTCGTTACCTGAAGGTAGCCGTATTCAACTAACTTATGGTAGAGAAATAACAAGAAGAGGCTCGACTTTTACAATCAGACGTTTTAAAGCCGATCCATTAACCATAAGTGACTTGATTTCATTCAACACAATCAGCGCCGAAATGGCAGCTTATTTATGGTATGTAATAGAAAATCGGGCATCAGTACTTGTAGCAGGCGGAGTAGCATGCGGGAAAACTACTATACTGAACTGTCTTTCAATGTTCATTAAACCTGAGATGAAGATAGTAAGTGTTGAAGACACTCAAGAACTAAATCTTGCGCATGAAAACTGGATCCCCTCAGTAGTGAGATCGGATTTTAAAGGAGAAGATAAACACAGTAAGACCATTACGCTCTTTGACCTTCTCAAAGCGGCTATGAGACAAAGACCAGACTACATTATTGTAGGAGAAGTCCGCGGTGAAGAAGCCTACACACTTTTCCAAGCCATGGCTACCGGGCATCTTGGAATGTGCACATTTCACGCTGAATCAGTAGATTCCGTAATAAACAGACTTGGCTCCGAACCTATA
>CAZQTZ010000015.1:0-19596 GCA_964596465.1 uncultured Candidatus Bathyarchaeia archaeon
ATCTTAATCAGATGAGATCAACCTCTTAGCCCCCCCCACTATTGATGTTTACAACGACGAGAATCGAGTTTCTCACTCTGACAAAAACAGTGGTTTCTGGTCGTCAACACCGCCTTGGATAATTCCTCGATCTACATAGGCATTACTAATTGTAAAACGAAATTGGGTGACAGGTTCAACTCTCATATCCAATAAACTTGTATCCTCAAAGATGTAAGAGAAAATGACAGGGAATAGGTCCTGTATTACCGTAATTTGGTCATAGGAAGCATAGTTATCTGTTGGCCATCTGATAGCCAGAAAAGTTCCAAATCGGTCTTGGATATCCAACCGGTTGATCTCTTTTAAATTATATTTTTTTGCTGTAACGTAGCAATTCTTTGTGAGATAAGGACCGTGATCACCAGCAACGATGATAATCGACTGTGGATCCGACTCAACGATCTTTTTAATGTCCTCTTTCATTTCCCTGTTCGCGCGATCTAAACGTTCAGCATAGAGCTCTGTTTCATCTGTAAGACAGGCTCCAGAGTTCTGGCTGTGGTTAGGTAATTCAGTGTGAGCGTAGATAAACCTTTGATCTGGTTGACTTTCCTCGAACATAGTTTGTTTTGTTTCAACAAATTGCTGATGAGTCTGTTTGTTGAATTCTTGGTCAAACCTGAATTCTCCAATAAGCACAGCTGTTATGAAGTATTGATACTGCTGCTTTTGAGTTTTTGGATAAGAATCGTCATATGTTGATTGAACACCTTTGAACCAATAGTCACCTTCAAACAATCCAACAGTTTTGTATCCCAGGTCTTTCAGAACCTTGTGAACTAAACCATCTCCAGAAACGCCACTACGGGACTCGCCGACATATTCATGGGATAACTGAAAGATAACTCTCATAGTCTGAAGAGTGGCTGACCCAGTAGAATAAGTTTTCGGATAAAGTCTAAAACCACTCTCCCGAAGATAATTTTCTTGTTCGCTGTTATCAATTCCATAAGCAAGCATTGTTTCATTGCATACGTAGGAATCATATATCAATAAATAAATGTTTGGTAATCTTTGAGGAGTTTTGCCCCTCAATAAGGAAAACATTTTTTGGTCGACTGAAGCTTGGGTTGAGTGAGAGTACTCCTCAGTTTTATTGGATACTTGAATTACGCTGTTGGCTACGAAAAAAATGACTATGATCCAGTAGATTAACTTCTTATCTTTTTCGTTGGCATATTGAATCAGAAAGGCAATGAAAAAAATGATAATAAAAAATATAAGCTGAATCTTTAGGCTGCCGTTTAGGTACCAATTAAATTGCTTACTCAATAATGACATGCTTGTAAGAGTGGTGGTAAAGGCAACACCAAGAGCCGTGAGTAGCTTGACGGAGCTAAAAGTTCCTAAAAGTATTGGTGTGAGGAAAATGATAAGGAAAGACGAAATAGAGAAAAATCCCAGAATAATAAGCACATCCCATGAGGACAGAATCCCGTGATTGGAGATAATGTATTGAACAATTGGAGTGAGAGGTAATAAGATTAGAACAAGATCAAGCAGTGTAAGTTTTGTTTTTTTGCGTTTTTGAAATACCGTTTCAGAATTTCGCAATTTTCGGTACAAGCAAGCCAAGACGAAAATTATTAGAACAGGTAATAAGATTCTCCAGGATCTATCGGAAAAGACAGTGTTAACACCTTCAATATTCAATAGGTCTGTAGCCAATGAATAAACAAGGAAATACAAAGTTAATAACATACCAGGAATAAACAAATTTGAGAAGATAAACGACCCCGTAATTTTTTGTTTCATTTATTTGATACTCCTGTTACGCTTGCCAACCGAGACGGTGAGACACCAATTGTGAAAGCTCCTAATAATAGGCAACTATTATACCTTACATAACAACAGGTTATGAATCGGCAATGGATAGCTTTGGGATGATCTGCTGTATAATAACAATTCCTAATAAAAAATGGTTGAGCTTGCACGTATGGATGTAATTTACAGTCATGACAACAAGAAAAAAAAGATTGGTTTGATGATATTACCAGTCTTATTTATAGTTTTTTGTGTTTTAAGTCTTATTGGATTCAAGGGTAAGTTGTCGGAATTTGACACAAATTTCGTGACTCGAAAACTTACTTATACTATTGCAATGAATTTCCGTTTCTTTTTGTTAGAAGATAACTTCTACAATGAGGTTTATACAAGGGATCACAATTGGTTATCACACATCAATAATACAAGTCTGGATGATTTTCAGAATGTTAATCCGCTGACAGCTGAAGAGCTTCAACGGATTCAAAGCAACCTTGATAGTTTTCAAGCTGAACTAAAAAAGATGGGCATTAAGTTTTACATCATAATGCCACCTAACAAGAATACAATTTATCCAGAATATTTAAAGCCTGAAATACCGGTTATCGGCGATAAATCGAGGTTGTCGCAGTTAATTGATTATCAACTCAAGAATGGTTCAGTAAAAGTCATTGACATTAGGGAACGGATGAACCAGTTAAAACAAGGGGAAACAGTTTATTATGAAACTGATACTCACTGGAATCCAAGGGGGGCTTATGAAGGATACAGAGCTCTAATTGAGGTAATACAACAGGATTTCCCACATGTTAAACCAATTACGCTACAAGATTGTGAGATAACAGAAGCGCAAAAATGGCAGGGTGATCTAAGTAGAATGTCTGGTTGGTTGGAAGCTTATTCAACCTTTGATCAAATATTGCCTCCATCAAACACAAAAAGCACTCTCAGGACAGAAACGATCGATGGCGTCAAGTACACTTATTTTGAAAATGATTCCCCCGAACTTCCCAAAGCAATTATTTATAGAGACTCTTTCTTTACAGTTATGCAGCCATATCTAGCACAGAATTTTCGTGAATTAATTGATATTTGGACATATAAGATCGATTTAAACCTGATAAGAGAAGAAAGACCAGATATCGTTATATTCTTAATGACAGAGAGAATAATCCAGAGACTTATATGGTTCCCGAATTAAATCAAGAAGCTATCAAAGAGTCCACGATAGATATTATCTGTTCTAAAGATTAGATGATCGGGGAATTGGTAAGTGGCAAAATGGCATTAACAGTTGAAATAGCATCAAGCAAATTGAATCATTATTTGTCTCTGGCAGTGCCTGCAAGGATAATGGTCACTGATAAAGTTCCGGTGAGTTTCAGCTCGAAGGAACCAAAAAGGATAGTCTTGTCTATTAATTAATTTACGGAACCAGAAGATATATCTCACATGGAGGAAGAATGATAAGTATTGAGGATTTGTCCGAAGTTTTCAAAATTGTTTTTGATGATGATGAACTGAATGTAAATGAAGAAAGTTCCGCAAATGATGTTGAAGGATGGGACTCTATGACCCATGTTTTGTTGCTATCGGCGATTGAAGAAAAATATGGGATTGAATTCAATCAGAAAGAGGTTCGCAAGTTTCAGACAGTAGGTGATTTGCTGAATTCGGTTAATAACAAACTCAGATGAGCTTTACCCGCCCAACTTTCTTTCTAATATTTCTACCAGTTGCCGTCCTGATAAATTTTGTATTACCAGGTCGACTTAGGAAATATTGGATCACAATAACAAGTGTTGTTGGATTGTATCTTGCGCAACCTTATTATTTAGTTTTCTACATTCTTTTGGTGGGTATTAATTATGGATTGGCCTTTCTAAACTATAGAGAAGCTAAGAATAACACGAGAATAAACTGGCCTCTAATAATTGTTGTTCTCCTTGATATTTCTCTGCTTGTCCTCTTTAAGAAATTTTCCTCTTCCATTTCGCACCCTCAAAATCTGTTTATTGTCCCCTTTAATACCCCCGACATTCAAAAAATCGATTGGATTTTTCCGCTAGGTTTATCTTACATCGTTTTTCAGTTAGTCTCATACCAAATTGACATTTCTCTAGAAGTAACCGAAATCGAAAAGGATCCATTTAAATTCTTAAATTTCTCTTTATTTTTCCCAAAAATGATTTCCGGGCCAATCCAGAGGTATGAAGGAATCAAGTCAAGTCTTGACAATCCAGAAGTAAACGCCGATAACCTGAACCAAGGTCTGCAACGTTTCATTATGGGATTGGCCAAAAAGGTTTTGATAGCTGATGTTCTTGTCAGGTATATTAATCCTGTATTTAATCTAAATGAAATAGCAATTCCAACGCTTCACGCTTGGTTTATTCTTTTACTTCTTTCATTACAGATATATTTTGATTTTTCCGGTGTAATAGACATGGCAATTGGAATAGCCCAAATGCTGGGTTATAAACTTATGGAGAACTTTAACTACCCTTATATGTCAAAAAGCGTTACCGAATTCTGGAGACGCTGGCATATTAGTTTGGGGTCCTGGTTTCGCGATTATTTGTTTATTCCCATGCAGTTTCGGTTGAGAAAAATAAAAGGGTTCCCGCTTCAATCCATCACGATTCTTATCTTTTTGCTTACCGGATTATGGCATGGATTTAATTCTCAATTTGTTGTTTGGGGACTGATGTTCGGTGTTGTTATTGCTTTTGAAAACTCAAAGCTTGGTGCAAAACTAAAAACAATCTGGGCGCCATTTCAACATTTGTGGACTTTAGGATGGGTGGTCTTATCATGGTTGATATTTAGAGCACCTAATTTAAGTTTTGTTTCGGGGTATGTGCTTAATTTAATTGGAGCACAAGGAGAGATTCAACAAATTCCATTTTCACAAACCAATCCTTACCCAATATTTGAAAACTCTTTAATATTGGCAACAATAGTTGCAATAATATTATCTTTGCCCGTATATCCTTGGGTTTCCGAAAAAGTAAACCAACTCAAGCATAAAGGCACGAAATGGTATTGGTTTATAACCATAACAATTGTTTTATGTTTAATGTTTTTATTTATATTTTCAGTGGGTATGATCGTTTATTCCGGACCATTACCGGGTGTTTATGACAAGTTTTAGAAATATTTACAAAATTAGTATTCAAATAGGTGCGAACTGACTATACTAATGGTTAAAGGATATTATGTTGGTTAAGAAAGTAGTTTTTCTTACTTACAATAAAGAAAAAACTGCATCTGAACATCTTCGGATATTCGGGCCACTTTCATACACAAAAATTCAAGTAGTTAATGCGATGGAAGAAGGCAAACCAAATCTTGACCTTATCCAAAGTGGGGATTTGATTGTATTCCAAAGGAACTTTTTGAGTAGATTTTCGAATTATAAGGCAGTCATAGATCAAGCCCACAAATTCAGCATACCAGTGGTTATGGATTTGGATGACAGCTTGGTTGGACATCCTAAAGATAACTCTGAGCAAAAGTGGTCGCGATTTGCCTTTGAACTGCCAGCTTTGATGTATGCCATTGTGAGTGTGGATGCTATCACGGTCACGACCCCTACACTAAAAAGCCTTATTGAACAGTACAACAAAAATGTTTACAAGCTTCCAAATTTTCTGGATGATTCAATATGGAAGTTTGCTGTAAAACCAACACAAGAAAAGCAACTCCCTGTTCAGATTGCTTTTATGAGTACATTAGCCTTTCAATCTGATTTAGACAAACTTACAGAACCTTTGCGGATTTTGGCAGATAAATATAAAGAGAGTATCTCGTTCCTAATCTATAGCCCGGAAATTCCTGACCCCTTAAAAGATTTAAGAATTGTTCAACGTAGAGAACTATTAACTAATGATTATGCTAACTTTGAGACGGATCTAAAGACGATTTCAGGTGATATTGCCGTCGTACCGCTGAGTGATAATTTGTTAGACCAATGCATAAGCCCGTTCAGGTACTTGGAATATACTGCCATCGGCTTGCCGTGCGTGTGTTCAAACAAAACACCTTACAAGGAAGTTATTAGAGACGGCTTTAATGGTTTTTTGGCCGACACGTCCGATGATTGGGTTGAGAAGTTGAGCGAATTGATTGATGACCATATTCTTCGTAATGAAATATTGTCTAATGCCCGAACAGATGTCCGAACAAATTGGATGCTCCATGATCATGCCCACCTATGGCAACAATGTTATGACCAAATATTGGCTCAAGGGGTAATTTCTGAGCCAGATGAAAACACTTTGTTTCTGCCAATTGGTCAATTGGCAGAACAATTTGAAGAGCAAATCCAAAAATATTTTCAACAGAATAGAATATCTAATCAAACTAATCAAGAACTGCGTTCAATTATTGAAGAGAAAACCAATGAAATTCAGGTTTTACAGCAAGAGAAGCATAAACTAAAATACGAGATGGAAGCTTTTCAGCAGTATGCCACCTCGACATTTAATGAGAGTAAAAAGAAAATAATCAATAAATTAGAAATGGAAGAACAAATCAAATCACTAACTTTTGAGTTGGAGAACTCAAGGCGTGAAATTGCAGATTATTTATTGAGCGATAGTTGGCGATTGACCAGGCCACTTCGTAAAATAATAAAAATGCTTAGGGGATCCAAGTGAAATTACAGTTTAGGATGTATAAAAAGATAAAAAAAAGCGGATTATTTGATTCGGTTTATTATCTAATTAACAACCGTGATGTTCGCGTTGCTGACATGGATCCCATTGCGCATTACATCAGATATGGCTGGAAAGAAGGGCGTAATCCATCAGAAAAATTCAATACATCTTTTTATTTGAATTCAAATCCCGATGTAAAAGAATCAGGTAAAAATCCCCTTTTGCATTACATAGAAGTTGGGTCAAAGCAAGGAAGGCTTCCACATCCGCCTGACAATCATCCAATGTCTGAATACAATGATTCCGAAAGCCGAATCTTTGGGGAAAATATCTCAATTAATACTTACCCACGATCACAGTCAATGACTGAAATTGGTGTAAAAGAGATTGTTGACAAGAAGATATCAATCATTATTCCCACAAAAAATGCAGGCCCAGATTTCGCATTCCTTATGAAAGTGCTGCGATTACAAAAGGGATTTAAAGAGATTGAAATCATCATTGTAGATTCTGGCAGCAATGATGAGACAATAGAAATAGCTGAGAATTATGACGCCACAATTGTCAAGATTGATCCTTCAGTGTTTTCTCACTCTTTTGCCCGAAACCTTGGTGCAGAAGAAGCAACAGGGGACTATTTACTTTTTACTGTTCAAGATGCTCTGCCACCAAGTTCTACTTGGCTATATGAAATGTTTCAGGTCATTAAGGATCAGAATGTGGTCGCCGTGTCGTGTGCTGAAACTCCGCGAGAGGATGCTGATTTATTCTATCGTCAAATCTCCTGGAACAACTACAATTTTCTAGGGGTTAATGACAGAGATAGAATTTTTTCATTACCGGAAAGACTTGACAATGAATCATTACGGAAAAATGGACAATTATCTGACCTGGCAAACCTGATCTCTAAGGAAATTTTTGACCAGTATCATTACCGGTTTGGTTATGCTGAAGACCTCGATTTGGGTATTCGTCTAATCAAAGATGGCTACAAAATTGCCTTCCTGGGATCTGTAAGGATCATTCACTCTCACAATCGTTTGCCCTACTATTTTCTCAAACGAGGATATGTTGTAAACCAATTCTTGTCAAATATTTTCAATGATTTCGTAATGCCCAAAATTAGTATGCCTAGCTTTGTGCCTGATATTGCTTTCACCTACGTTTTTTTGATTAGGTTAATAAAATATATCAACAACTTGCCTGAGCATCTCACCCCAGAGTTGTTTGGGACCAAAGTAAATGAGCTCTTCTCAATGCGTTACGACTTCGAATATCCTGGTGAGCTGCCAGCAATTAGTGAGCAGTACATGGATGAGCAAACCAAAGAATTTCTTGAAGATATTATTATCACCAGCGGTTTTAAATATGCTGGCCAAAAATATGACGGATTTCTTACCACAGCATTTTTGGGTTATGTAAACATTGTGATTAACTACCTGAAAAATACTTACGAGACTATTGATGACTTGTTGTTGGTTGAAATAAAGGAGTGCTTTTATAAAGCATTTTCAACTTTGGTAGGAACCCATTTGGCCTATTGTAATCAGAACCGAACCGGAGAAGAGCTCCAGGATATGGATAAGATGCACAGCTTGTTGATGGAAGGCGTGTAATGAAGGTTGTTTATCTTGTACATCAGTTTTATCCTGAACTTCAAGCTGGCACAGAAAAGTTTGTCT
This sequence comes from uncultured Candidatus Bathyarchaeia archaeon, assembly GCA_964596465.1. GTDB lineage: Archaea > Thermoproteota > Bathyarchaeia > Bathyarchaeales > Bathycorpusculaceae > JADGNF01. The sequence continues at coordinate 8,150 of CAZQTZ010000015.1, forward strand.
TTAATATGGCTTATATGTCCCAGAAAAACGGGAACAAGGTCAAAGTAATAACCTACAGCTTTGGTGCTAAAGATGAGTTTTCACATCGATCAGATGGAATTCTATATAAGGAGTTCCATTATCAAGGGCTGCCAGTTCTGGCTTACCGTTATGAAAAGGAGCCCAACGACCTGCATAATTCAATTGAGACAAACGTTAACCTTGTTTTTGCTCTCAAAATTTTACTGAAAGAAAAACCTGATCTAATCCATGTTGGGCATCTAATGAGGGTCTATCCATTTATATTGGCTGCCAGGCAACTTAAAATTCCCTATGTGCTGACCGTCACTGATTTCTACTTGCTTTGCCCTAAGGTCATATTTGCCCCAACGCCCGACTCGCTTTGTACTGGTCCTGAGCAAGGCCGGAATTGTTCCAGGCTTTGTAGTGAATTATCCTCGTCATACATCAGAGATCGCCTGGATGTGACCACTAAAATTATTTGTGATGCCTCTGCAGTAGTAGCCCCCTCTCGTTTTGTTGCACAAGTTTTTGAGCATGAAGTAGATGGCTTACAAGTACAAATTAACCATCATGGGATTCGCAATAGGTCTATAAGCAAAAACGATCGCGAATACCAGGTTGGCGACAATATTCGTTTTGGATATATTGGAAATTTGGCGGTTCACAAAGGTGTGGAATTACTAATTAACGCATTTTACGAAATGGATTCATCCACTGCTAGTTTGTCCATTTTTGGAAGCGGAACGGCGGACTATACAAAAAAACTCATGGAGAAAGCTGGTGACTCAAACGTCAGTTTCTTGGGGGCGTTTCAAGCAGACGATTTATGCAAAGTTCTAAGCCAGATAGACGTGCTGGTTGCTCCTTCTATCTGTTATGAAACCTACTCATTTGTAGTTCATGAAGCTCTTGCAAGTGAAGTGCCAGTAATAACTTCAAATCTGGGTGGAATGGCTGAGCAGATACAATCTGGATTAAACGGATTTACTTTTCAGGCAGGAGACCAACAAGAGCTACAAACAATTATGCAAAAAATTGTTGATGAACCAAGTATATTGAACAAGTTCAAAGCACACATTCGTTTGGAAACATTTGTGCCTAATATCGAACAGGAAGCTTATAAATATCTGCAACTGTATAAAGCTGCAATAAATGATTAATTCTGACTAAGTCAGCTCGCATCAGTACTTATTGTCAATAAATCAATCATTGGACTCTTATTGTTGCAGTTTTACTTCAGGCAAATGAAATGTGAATTTGACGAATTTTTGTAAAGGGTCATAGCCAATAAAATGGTATAATCGCAGAAAACTGTATGAGAACAACTAAGAGGTATATTAATGAAAGTATTGTTTGATTTTGCCGTAAAACCCGCCGCCTATCTCGACCCAGGCTCCGGGAGTATGTTAATCCAGATCCTTTTAGCTGCGCTGCTTGGTGCGGGTGTTGCTGTCAAAATTTTTTGGAGAAATATTAAAGCATTCTTTACCGGGAAAAAAGCCGGCGATGCTTCAGTAGAGGATCCAACTGCGGTTGAAGACAATGATCCTACAGCCTTGCCCTCGGATCCCACTTCCACCAAGGAATAACATTATCGGTGGTTTTTTTACTTTAGAAGATGCCCGAACGGGAGGGAAAAAGTATGTCTGAAAATGTAAGCGGTTCCTTCAGAGATCCGAGCGGCTTCATGTTTAAGCATGACGGCAAATTGTATCGCCAGGTAAACAAGAAGTATCAGGAAGAATACGACCTGCTGATGAATTCGGGTCTGTATGATCAGCTGAACAAGTCGAGAACTTTGGTTGCCCATAAAGAGGTTGATCTCGCTCTTGCGCCGCGCCCGGATATTGCCTACAAAGTCATCCAACCTGAGATTGTTGATTTCATCTCGTATCCATACGAGTGGTGTTTCAACCAACTCAAGGATGCAGCCGTCCTGACCCTTGCGATTGCACGCCGGGCGCTGGAATTTGGCATGAGCCTCAAGGATGCGAGCGCTTACAACATCCAGTTCCACCAGGGCAAACCGATATTCATCGATACACTCTCTTTCGAGAAATACGAAGAGGGCTCTCCCTGGGTGGCGTACCGGCAGTTCTGCCAACATTTCCTGGCTCCCCTCGCCCTCATGGCCAAGACGGATATTCGCCTTGCGCAGCTAATGCGTCTGCATATCGACGGAATTCCTCTTGACCTTGCTTCAAAATTGCTGCCAACCACCACAAAGGTTAGTTTTGGATTAGCAACCCATATTCATGTCCACGCGAAATCACAGCAGCGCTATGCTGACAAGGAAGTTTCCCGGGATGAGGTTAAAGCCCGCGTGAGCAAGACTGCTATGCTTGGTCTTCTGGACAGCCTGCTTTCAACCGTGAAAAGCCTGAATGTGAAAACGATTCAGACCGAGTGGACGGATTATTATCAGGATAATAATTACACGAGCGATTCGTTTGAAGCCAAGCGCCAGCTCGTCAGGGACTTTATTGAAAAAATCCAGCCCAAACGGGTTTGGGATTTGGGAGGGAATACCGGTGAGTTCAGCCGTGCCGCCAGCGACTTGCAGATACCGACAGTGTGTTTTGACATTGACTCAGGCGCTGTGCAGCAGAATTATGACCTGGTAAAGGCGAACAAAGAAAAATTCATGCTGCCTCTGCGCATGGATCTGACCAATCCTTCCCCCGATCTGGGTTGGCACAACGCCGAGCGGGAATCCATGCAGGCGCGCGGACCAGTTGACCTGGTGATGGCTTTGGCGCTCATTCACCACCTGGCAATTTCGAATAATGTCCCGTTGGTTGATGTGGCGAAGTACTTCGCGGATCTGGGCGAATATCTGATCATCGAGTTTGTTCCAAAGAGCGATTCACAGGTGAAGCGGCTATTAGCATCAAGGCTGGATATTTTCCCTGAGTATACTGAACTTGGATTTGAATCAGCGTTTCACAATTCATTTGAAATTGTAAAAAAGGTTTCTGTTACAGGTTCTGAGCGAGGCCTATATCTGATGCGGCGCAGATAGTATATCAAGCATAGAACCGTTTTGTTGCTTAACGATTGCGGGAAAAAATAGATTTTAATAGACCAGGCATTTTTCTGTTTGTTTTAGAATTTTCATTTTCTGCCCAGAAAACGGTAGTTAATAACCGTTTTTATTTCCCTTGCGTGAATTAGGTTTTATGTTATTTTCTTAGAAGCATGCAAATGATAAAAATTTTTCCTATAATTAGCCCACGAACACTTATTTCTACATCCCGACTTTACCAGCACAACCATGAATATTCCAAACACTTAGGCTCCCCTGGAAATGATATGGTCTTATAATCAACGTGGGTATTATATAAAGTCATTGAATCGAGTGGGAACAACGGAGAATCGTATGCGTCAGAAGTTACTAAATCTTTTGATCAACACCAAGAAATACATCAAAGAGAGAAAGCGTCTTTTCTTCTTATTAATATTTTTCTCTTTCATTTATTTGGTAATAGAAGTTTTATCAAAGGCATCAGCAGCATTCCTCTCGTTTGAATTGGGTTTGATCTTTATGCTTGTTGGTATGGCGCCAGCTTATTATTTACGGAATATTTTTCCGTTTAGAAATATTGTTGGATGGCTCACGAATGCAAGTATGTTTGGTTTGATTTTTATTCCATTATTCTTTTTATTTTTTGGATGGTTACATCTGAATTTCGTTTTTTCATACAGCATAAATCTTCTTCGCTTTCTTGCTATTGTTAGCCTGCTCGTAATTGTTCTTTTTGTCAAGAGAGATTTCCTTAAGGAATATATTAGTTTCAGGGGATTGACGTTTTTTGATTATCTATTCTACGGATTAATATTTGTTTTTACAGCCATACTAACATTACAGAATATGACAAATTATTACCCTCGTTGGGATGTTTTTACTTATTGGGGGCTTGATGCAAAATACATCTTTAACTTCAATAAGCTTCACGACCTGGATCTTGACGTTTTTTGGTTTTTTAGGAAGGAATCTTCTTTCTTAACGATTCTGTATTCTCTTGTCTATGACCTGTATGGAAGAGTGGTCGAACAATTTGCCAGCTGGCTTAATATTTTTATGATGACGACTTCAATGCTCCTGGTTTACAATCTTGCTTACAAAAAGAGTGTTTTCCAAAAACTCATCGTTGTTACTGCTTTAATTGTTGTTGGCTTTACTGCTGATGACACGGCTTTTATGTTCTCTTTGTATGGAGATCTGATTTCAGCCTTCTTATTTTTAGTGTTCGTTTTACTATTGACAGCCGATTATGAGTATCGTCCAAACAACTATGGGGTCAGGTTGTTGGTAGTCTTACTTATTCCTTTATCTCTTTACTTAGTAAAAAGCAGATTCCTGTTCTTAACCATAGGTTTACCAATCGTTTTAGTGATGCATGACCATCAAGTGCTCAGGAAAGAATGGAAAAACATCATTCGGACTCCTGCTTTTATTCTCAGTTTGGTAGTTCTGGTTTTATTAGGTGGATTGTTTATAAACTTTCAGAATAATGTCATGGGTGGGTATACTCTGGCAACTGGAGTGTCAACTTTTCTCCATTCGAGCAAGAATTCACTTGGTTCTTATTTTACTTATACAAAAGATTTGATTTATAAGCTCCTAAATTTTTCACGATATGTAACAATGCTTTGGATTGTTGCAGTTGCTGCAATTCTATTTGTTAAACACCCCCTAAGGAATAAAAAGTATTCATTTTCCTACGCCCTGATGATTTTTGGATTTCTAATTTTCGTATTAGCCTATATAAACAGGCAGGTTTCTATGAATAGTGGAAGCTTGATACGATACACATCACTGGTTATGTTTCTCATTCCTTCGTTATTTGTATATCCTGAATTTCAAATCCCCAAAAGAATTGAGGGAGAAAAATTTTCCAATTTGGATGTATCAATTCTTAGGAGCATTTTTTTGAGTGTGCTGGTATTCGCAATTGGAAGTTTGTTCAACGGCAAAATTAAACAAGTGGCTCCTGTGAATCAAGATTTTACCTTTGTGGGTGGGTCTTATGCAGATTTGTTATCATATCATTCGTCATTAGCTGAAAAAGTCTTAGGCATCGTCGAAGAGGATGCAAGAATTTTGATTGCTGACGATTTTTTGGACTCTAACCGGGTCATGAATCAAAATCAAACGTCCATTTTTATTCGTTATTACCTGATGAACAACTCAGTGGGCGGACAGTATCTAACAACCCTTAATCAAACCATTCCGCTGGCTAAACGCTACCAGGCAGATTATTTACTGTTGCTTTCTTATGAAAATTCTTTTCCAAGTTGTGAAAACATGCTGGAGGCTGGTAAAGATTACCTGATCAGACTGGACGATAATCTAACTCAAAGGGACAATATTTGCACTTTTTCCGATGCCGAAATATTTGGGTTGACAGATTGATTAATAGATCGAATTAATCTAAATCAAATTATCTATTGATTAGGTTAAATTCCCAAAATTTGACTCAGCAATTGTTTTTGGAGTAGCTCTTTGGACCCGCTTTCTTGCGTCATCTCCTGTTCAATTTTTTCGATTATATTTATTTGCCGATGAAGAGCGCTTAATTCCAACATCCGATTTTCTTCAACGACTAAATCTTTCACTGGATGCTTGGCATAAATTGACTCCAGTGCTTCGAAGGTTTTGGATCTTTGGTTTATCATAGAATTGAGTCCATCCAAATAGTATCTGTATTCACAGGATACCCGGTCAACATGATGAAAATCTGTAACTTTATTTAATCTAATTAAGAATTCAAAATCTTCTAACATAGACATCGATTCGTCAAACCAACCAACCTCATTAAAAGCGGATGCATGAACTAGCCATGTATGTATTGGCATACGATTACGAACTAAGAGTTCGTTTTGATTGAAATCCCAGGGAGCAATACTTTCAATCAGAAAAGAATACTCATCATTTACTGTCCTGAATATGCTGCGATTGTAGTTACAATATTGAAAACGATGCTTATCATCAAGTTTTGTCGCATTGAACAGCATGTCAAGATGCCATGGATAGACGATATCGTCATCGTCAAGGAAGGTGATCCAATCTCCACTACTTTCAGACACCCCAGTATTTAAGGCTGGCGTTCTTCCCTGGGACTTTTCATTGGAAATATATTTAATTGGAAAATATTTCGAAAAGGAATCTACTAAATCAGAGACATCCTCTCCACCATCGTTTATCAAAACGACCTCAAAATCTCTATACGTTTGATTAGATAAACTAATTAGTGCCTTTCGTAAAAGTGAAGGGCGGTTTTTAGTACGCACTACCGTGCTTATTTTAACGTGGTTAGTTAGTTGCTTTGCAGGTTTGATAGTAAGAGACAATCTCTGCACTTTAGGATAGAAACGCTTTCGGTTTTTGTCCATGTAATCATCGTGAATGATGCGATTTTTCTTAAATGTCATTGACCCAAAATGATAAACAAAGGAGTTCTGAGCTATGGCCAGTCTGTATCCTGCGAGAATAGCTCTCAAACAATAATCATCATCTTCAAAATTTCCCTTTATGTAGCCTGTGTCCATCAAGCCTAAATTATCTACAACTTCTCGCTTTAGGGCTACACAAAAGAAAACCAGGCGATGTGATTCGTAAATAATGCCTTTGTCAACAATACTTTGGGCATAAGCATCAATTTCAGTTGGCGAGATGTTCATAGCAGAAGGGTCTACCTGGGGACCCTCACCAACATAATTTGTGACAGGGCTAACCAAACCAATCAATTCATCAGATCTAAAAGCTTCAATAAGACGGTCAATCCAGCCAGGAGTAACAAGAGTATCGTTGTTCAGGATTATCAAATATTTCCCTTTTGCTTGAGATAATCCATGATTCACTCCGCCTGCAAAACCATAATTTTCAGCCATTCGGTAATATGAAAAATTTGGGCGTCTTTTTTGTTCTTCTGCTAACAAACCCTTTGTTTCATCTTTTGAATCATTGTCCACGACAATAACTTCGAAGTTCGCGAGATTTGGGGAAGAGTATAGTTTTTCAATGCAAGCTTTTGTGTAATCGGAAGCGTTGTAAACCGGAATGATAATACTGGCGTCAAATAGATTTGGATCGTAATCAGTATCTAAAGGATTTTCGTGGATAATTTGCCTTTTCACTTTTTGTTTACCACGCCTTAGGAACTCACGAAAACCTTCATCTTTGATTATCCTGATTGATTTATTTCCAAAGTACTTAAGATTCTTTTTTTCATTCATAGTAGTCTCAACTTTACCAGAATTACGCACAATAGGAACGATGTCCTCTGCATTATTGGGAGTTTGCACATCCGCTTGATTCACACAAGTTTTGTAACCCTCGCTCGCGCCAAATTGAATGTAATGCAATAGAGGATTCATTTTTTCCTTTCTTGCATCGGGGTAATTGGCTAAATAGTATTCGCTATCAAAATTTGGTCCGGGATCCCTGGCTTCGAAGCCGCCGAATTTTAAAAAGTGAGCGGCTGGATCAATCTTTGATCTAGAGACATCCTCATATTTTGATAAATACCAGGTCGCGTCAAAGAATGGGGATTTTCGAATGAGGTTTATATCTGAAGCTGGATTATCGTGTTTTGAAAACAACTGTCCCATCTTTTCAAAGAATCGGCTGATATGTTTGATAACTTTCTCTCTTGCACTTCCCCTTGGGAAAAGGCGGTCGAGAAATTGCTGTAAAGTTAGTGCAGCTGCAACCGACTTACTCGACAGTTTAATGTTCATTTTTTGAATTGCATGATTTCTATCCTGGATTACCAAGTCCTTTTCTATTAGTCTGCCATAAAGTTGGTTAATTTCCTCAGTTTGGTTTTTGTGGAGCTCGAAAACCTGCTGAGTTATTGAATTGAAAGCGGGTCTTTCAATTATTATTGGATTATCCTTTCCTCCAGCTATGCTATGGACTTCGTTATAGACCTCAACCCACTTATAAGCGTTATCTGATAATAACCAGTTTTTTTCAATTGTCTCTTGCGCATGCAATGCTAATTCATAACGAAGAATAGGATCAGTTAACAACTCGGTCAGGTAATATTCCCATTCCTCAAAAGTAGTCGCCAGAAATCCGTTCTCCCGGTTTTTGATAATAGTGCTGTAAGGTTCCAAATTGCTGGCCACTACGGGCGATCCCAAGGCAGAATATTCCAAAAACTTAACTTCACTAGCGCATCTGTTAAGAATATTATCAGCGAGAGGAGCTAGAAATATGTCAGCCTCTTGTCTTTGAAAGAAGCTCACAAAATTGTCATATAAATTCGTAGATATCCTGATCCATTTCGTTTGAGGAAACTGCAGTAATTCATTGGGTGGCTGTAAACCCCAGACTGTGAACCTTAATTTATCTCCAAATTTTGAGAGTAATTTGGAGATAACTGGCTGAATAAATTCGAGATTAGGCTTGCTATTTTCACCCCCCAGATAACCTAATACTACCGGGGATTTTTCAGAATCCCTCAAAACCGGTTTCCTAATTTGCCAATAGTGTGTGTCTAAAAAATTTGGTAAAACAACAGTGTTTGAATTATAAGAGCTCAAAGCATTTTTCAATGTTTGAGTTGGAACGGTAACTAGATCGGCCTCACTGATTGACCTTATTGTGGGCAGAAGGGCCTCACCAAGAGGTAGATTAATGTGACCGGGAGAAGGTTCTGGATTTATGAGTAAAGTGTCTGTGTCATAAACGATAGGCTTTGAGAGCTTTCGCGCTAACTTGACGACACTCTCATACTTGTTCAACTCTTTTCCAAACTCCCGTTGAATAAGCACCAAATCAGATTTTTCAATAGCCTCGAAATCGACCTGACCATCCTTGATGCTAGGGTGCGCCTCAATAACAGCTTCTCTTAACGGAGAAAAAACTCTATAAGAGCCAATCGCTGAGTTCACGGAGTAATGGCTAAAAATTGCAGCAGAGTTTATTTTCATCAGCATCAACAGATTTTCAATGTTACAAATAGGCAGTTTTATCCGGATGAATTATAACTTACTGTTAAGTGGCTTAAAGATTAGTCAGAATGGCGGACTTCACTCTCTCAGATAAATACAATACTAAGCTGATTATTGTGGTTTGTTGTTTTGACCTGCGGGCTTTGTATTGTCTTCAGGAGAAATAAGTCTAAAAATATAGTAGACTCTGAGCGCGGGAATTTGACGAAATCTAAAAAATCACAAATGTTGACTGTTTAGTAATCAGCATTATCTAATAGAAATAATTTTAAAAAAAAGATGAAAAATAACCGAACCAATATCCTGATTATCGCATTAGCGGTAGTATTTAGCCTATTATTATTGACAGTTTGTAATGATTCCAGTCAGGAAGAGGCAAAAGATCCACCTTTACTAACTGACAATGAAATGCATGAAATTAGCAGCAGTTCAATTCGAAAAAGCAGGATTGATATTTTTGAAATCGTAGCCCCTCAACTTGGCAATCGCCTAAGGAACATACAAGTTTATCTACCACCTAACTATGACGCCTCCAATTCAAGCTATCCTGTTCTTTACTTTTTTGATGGTGATTCACTGTTCAATCCTCCTCCCGGAAGAGTGGGAGATTACCTTATCGACGAGACTTTGGACGAGCTTTTTGAGAAGAAGCTAACAGACGGCGTTATCGTTGTAGGTATTGAATTTGATCCGGATAACCCATGGAGTGAATATATGCCATGGATCAATCCCAATATGCACGACTGGCTCAAAGCCAATAATTCCGAACCGACGGAAGGGGGTGAGGGCGAGGCATTTCTGAATTTTATTGTTGATACCTTAAAACCAGAAATCGATTCTCGTTATCGAACCCTTTCCGACCCGGCTAACACGATGATAGGGGGTCCTTGTAGAAACGGATTGATTCCTATCTATGCCGCCTTCTCCAGACCAGATATGTTTTTGAAGGTAATGCTATTGTCCCCGGCAGTTTGGATGGCCGAAGGTGGAGGGGCGTGGCTTTCAAACAACCAGTTTATAGAATTTTTAGAAAATACTGAAGCTCCTGCGGATGTAAGGATTTATTTGGATATTGGAACTGAAGAATCGAGCGGTCCACAACCAAATGTTTTTGATCAGGATGGAGAACGCATCACTTATCCCCAGGCTTATATCGAAGGAGCGGAACGAATTTATCTGACCTTGATATCTCGAGGAATCCCTAAAGAGAATATCCGCTTTGAAATCATTGAAGGAGCAGCGGGCACGCGAGATGAATGGGCAAAAAGGTTCGGTAGCGCGTTTCTTTGGATAATGGGAGGGGATCACAAATAATCCAATTATTAGTAAATTTTGTTAAAGTGGGATAATTCTGGAAAACACTTTCACCCTCCCACCAAATTTTTACCGGGATTATAATAAAGTTGCCAGTGAAGAGGTGGATGAGTTTTAGCATGCATAATTCCAAAAGTTTTTTTGATAAAAAGGTCGGTAAGACTGCATTCACATGGCTGATATCGGTTGTGTTCATTTTTGCCAATTTTGCGCCAGTCTTTGCCAACTCAGTTTCACCACTTGAGTTACTTGATGAAAACAATCCCGGCGCTCAAGAGTTCGTAGAAGAAAACATCGAAGATTTACCAACAACAGACATTGAGAGCACCTCCGCTTTTGAAGATGCTTTAAACTCGCGTGGAACTCTTATCAACAAAGATCAACTTCACCTCTTTTCACTGGCAATGCCGCAGCTGGAAAACCGGGAACGCAATGTAATTGTTTATTTACCATCGGACTATCATAGTGGAGAAATTTCATATCCAGTCATTTATGTGCTGGACGCTCAGAGTTTGTTTATTCAATCAAGCTTTTCACCCGAAGATCGAATTCTGAATGAAGCTCTATATCAGTTTTACACACGAGAACATGGTCGTGAAGCCATTATTGTTGGAATAGAATCCGATCCGATTCATATATGGGATGAATACGGACCTTGGGTAAATCAGAACATGTACCTTTGGATGGACCCTTATGAGGCTAACCAGGTTGAGGGCGGTGAAGGTGATGCTTTCCTCGATTTCATGGAACAGACTCTTAAACCAGCCATCGATGAGCGTTACAGAACGTTGACCGATCGAGAGAACACATCCATAGGTGGGTATAAAATGGGCGGGTTGTTATCAGTTTACGCCGGTTTAACAAGGTCGGAAGTTTATTCACATGTGATAGCAATATCACCTGCCGTTTGGTTTGCTGAATCAGGACAGGAGTGGTTATCGGGCAATCATTTGCTCATCATGATTGATCGGGATGGTGTTCCCGACGATGTGATTTTTTCGTTGGATGTGGACTCGGAGGACCGAGTTACACAGCTGGTTGAAAGACCGGTTATTTTGGATTCTGAGGGGGTAAAAATTGCCTTCCCACAAGCGTACGTTGAAGGAACTCAGGCATTAGTGGATGGGCTGCTAAGGAGAGGACTAACTGCTTCAGGGATAATTGGT
>CAZQTZ010000016.1:0-19424 GCA_964596465.1 uncultured Candidatus Bathyarchaeia archaeon
GGTCCTTAACGATGCAAAAAAGCCAGTTTCCATATAATCTCCCCCTTATTTACCAACTATTTTCCTGATTTTCTTCGTTGAGTCCTCTTCCGGTGTATTGAATGAATACATCATCTAAGGTAGGTTTTGCCAAATTTATGCTTATTATTTGAATGCCTTCGCCTCTAAGAAGATCAACTAATTTTGTAATCAAAGAATTATTTTCTTTAAATCGAATAATCAAACCATTAGATTGATTTCTAATCTGCGATACACCAGGAATTTGTTCAATTAGTTTACAAGATTTTTCGTTATCATCGGTTTGTAGTTGTATGCAATCTTGATGAAGCGACTTCTTCAAATCATCCGGAGTTCCGTTTGCGATTATTTTTCCTTTATCAATAATGCAAATGATATCGCTATTTTGGTCGGCTTCATCCATATAATGAGTTGTGAGGAGAACTGTTACTCCTTCTTCCTGGTTTACCTTCCTGATGTAAGACCAAATCCGCTTTCGGGTTTGAGTATCTAAACCTATTGTTGGCTCATCAAGGAATAGTACTTTAGGCTTAACCAAAAGGCCCCTGGCAATTTCTAATCTTCGTTTCATGCCACCGCTCAGATTTTTAGTATACTCATTTTCCTTATCGTCTAATTCAACCAATTTTAAAAGCTCGGCAATCCTTGATCTGCGAACCTCTTTTGGAATCTTGTATATTCGACCATGAAAATCAAGTGTTTCCCAGACCGTAATATCTCTATCAAGCCTTTGATCTTGGAACACTACACCGATAGATTTTCGGACGCTATCTTTCTGTTTTGCTACGTCAAATCCTGCGATAGTTACTTTTCCTTCTTGTATTGGAATTAAAGTTATCAGCAAATTAATAGTGGTAGTTTTTCCGGCACCATTTGGCCCAAGGAACGAAAAAATCTGCCCTTTCTTAATATCAAAGCTAATTTGCTTAACAGCTTGCAATTTTCCATAGCTGTGACTGAGCCCCTGAACTGATACGATATTCTCTTCCACGCTTAAGCCTTCATTTCAGCATTGTGAAGCTATAAGGGTCTTTGAAAAGCAAGTATTAATTTTTTCGGCCATAATCCCATGCGTTATACCACTATAGACATCAGTAATTGTATTATTGATTAAAATTTTATCTTTCTCCCTAAATCGTTTCGCAGATTTTAATTTAACAAATTTTATCTCAGAATGAGCATATTTTATACAAAATTTTTTAACTTATTAAAAATTTTTACATTTGTGCAATATAATTTTAATCTTAAATAGCACTACGGGCGATATTCAATTAATGTCTATTTTTATAGGAGGTGAAAAAATGAGTGACGGATGGCTAGACAATACCCATTCATGGCTATGGTATATGGTGCATAGTAATGTTAAATTTTTCACTGTCCAGAAAGTCGTAAATGAAAAAGAACTGGCAGACAATCTAAAAAAAGGTTGGATTATGGTGACTCAGCTGAAATCTGGAGAAATTGTAGTTGAAATGCAATTTAATATTTCTCAGGTACTTGAAAGGGGTATGGCACAAATTAGAAGTGAAACTAAAATTTAGGAACAAGAGAGAAATAGTAAAATTGTTACTAAAATAATAAAGAAAGCTAATCACTTTTGGATTGACGAAAAGAAATACTAATTACTTACTGCTTGGCTAAGACAACTACTGGTTTCAACTAGATGCTTTCGTTGGTCTTTGAAATAGCAAAGTGGGCTGCAATCGTTTTTGCAATATTGCTTTTTCTACTGTTTGTTGTGGTTAGATTAATTCGGCACTATTTTCATTTCCCTATTCCCGCATTTGCCACTCAACTTATTGACAACCCATACCGTAGAAGGTTTATTCAAAAACCTAATCTTATTGCTGATAGGATGCAGCTGCGCCCTGGGATGACGGTGGTCGAGATTGGCCCGGGGAAAGGAAATTACACAAAAGTTGTTGCGAATAGAATTCTGCCCAACGGTAAAGTTTACGCCGTGGATATTCAACAACCAGTTATAAAAAGCTTAAAAGAAAAAGTCGAAAGAGAGAAAATTAGTAACATTGAACCAAGAATTGATGACGCATGTAATTTTTCTTTTCCAGACGAGAGCGTGGACAGAGTTTTAGCAATAACTTGCCTCCCAGAAATCCCCAATCCTGTTCAAGTCCTTCGTGAATGTCACCGGATACTAAAGCCAAACGGTCTTGTCAGCCTCTGCGAACTAGTAATGGACCCAGATTATCCCAAAAGACGGACTGAAAAAAGATGGGCACAGAAAGCAGGGTTTAAACTAGAAAATGAATTCGGAAATTTCTTTTCATATCAGCTCAACTTTAAAAAGACCCAAAACTAAACAGCTTAGTCAGATATTTTAAAAGCTATATGAACCAAATAGTCGGCAATATTTTTCTTTTCGAGTTTACACAATCAAATCATCTGTTTTTACGCCAACCTATACGAATCAATGAATACTCTTTTTTGATTTTAACGGCAATAAACATTACAGTTGCTACATAACCCAGAAAGGCAACTTATTTTGTAGTCATCGCCCATAACAAAACTGCTTAACATATCTTCAGTAGTGTTAAGAATTTTTTTATGCAGACAAAGAAGTAAACTTACCCACTAAACCTAGAAGAGCCAGTCAAGATAATTAAAAAAAATTTAAAACTTAAGAAATCATATTGGTAATCGGGTAGTAGAGATGGTTGTTAAAATTGTTGAATTAATCGGAGCCTCTCCAAACGGTTGGGAGGAGGCAACAAAAGAAGCGCTAGCTGAAGCTGCTAAAACAATTCGAAACATAAAATCTATCCATGTGAAACGGTGCACTGCAAAAGTTAAAGAAAACAAAATTTTTGAATATCGAGCGGTAGTAAAAATTGCCTTTGAAGTAAAAAGAAAAGAAAACTCTTCAAAGCCAAAAAACCACAAATCGTTAACTAAACATCTGCCAGAAAGCACACCAGCCTATACAAATAGATAAAGAAAAAATTGGGCAAAAAATCTCACAAGAAGATTAAAAAATTTTACATAAAAACCTGCGGATTTCACTATAAATCATCCAATTTTTTAGTTTTTAACGATTTCCCAATTCTCTAAACTAAATGAGAATGAAAAATGGGAAAATCCCAGTAACGGAACAACATTTTCAAAATCCAATTTAAGAATAGAACGAACGTATTGATTAAGCGGTTAGGATAATTGCTTTAAAAATTATAATCTAGTTTTTTATGTTTATATTAGTTAAAGCGGTACGCGCTAAAGGTTTAACTAACAAATTAATGAATATAATATCGATTATGAAATACGCTGGACTTGTAATAACGTTTTTGATTGATTTCAAATTTCCTGAGGGAAAAGTCCGAATAGCGCTGTTAGAGGATGAAGAAGGAGTAAAGATCGTCGGTATGCGTTCTATTCCTCAAAGGAAGGGACTTGGAAGAAAAGCACTGGCAGTTTTGAAGGAGAAGGGCATAGTTGGAAAACCAGTGAATGTCAGATCTAAAGCAGACACATTTTGGGCTAAAATGTATGCTGAAGGATTAGTGAAGTAGCCCCCTGTAATCGGTGCAGGAAACAGAAAGGGTAGATTTGATAACGATGCAAGAGTTAAATCATGGATTATAAAAAGCTAAAGATAATACAACACGCAACGCTTCGTTCTCTTATTTGAAAGATTCGTTTCATCTAAATTTGAACACTTTTAGCAAGCGGATAAGAAAACAAATAAAGCAGTTAACTAAGTTTTACAAAGGAAACCTTATGACGATATGGTTCTGTGTTAAAACCAATCATGCTCTTGACAGCGTAGCTCAAGTTGTCGTTGCTTTCAACACATTTGATGAGGAAACATCCAACGGCAAATGCGTTTGGACAATCGAAAAGGGCAAAGGTGTTGAAGAATACTGGCAAATCCTATCTAAATATGAACGTCGAGAAGAGGTCTCATGTGTAGCACTGGTTTATCGGGAAGGCGATACAGTTGTTTTAGGCGAAGTATCAGATGAAGTTTTACCTAATTTTTTAGCTCCGCTGTTAGCAAAGTATGGCTTTGATTTTGTGAAATGGATAGTCACTAGCCCAAAAAAGCATGATAGAAAATAAGAGGGGAGTTATTTAAAAAATTCCCATGCTATATTAAATCGCCAAGGGTCACCTTTCTCGGAGAGCTTAATCTCATCATTTTCTTCAATAATTAAATCCTTGCTACGAAGTTCTTCAAGTGCTTTAGGAAATGCCTCTTCAGGGTACTTTCCAAATTTTGTTTTAAAATATTCACGTTTGACTGGAACGCGAACGTAAATCATCATCATTGCCTTACGCATTTCATCTTCTTTAGTTAATGTAGCCAATCTTGAAATTGGAAATGATGAGGTTTCAGCTGTTGCAATATATTCTTTTACATCTTCAACGTCTGAATAGTGAAATTTGCCGATGTGCCCCATAAAGAACCCTGCACCTGTTCCAATGACTTCAACAGAAGGCGGTTCACGATCCTGTTTGATTCTTGAAAATCTATTATGGCAAGTTGGATAGTACCCGTTTTCTTTGAAAAACTTGTAGGCGAGCAGGTACATCTGTAATTCCATCTTATAATCGCCGACGTTAGGTAATTGACCTGCTGCAATTCTCTTTGCTAGAGAAGTGCCAGTATACAAATCCAGCGGGTAACAGTCAACGCTTTCAGTTTCTAAATCTAATGCTTGTTTTAAATCTGCTTCCCATTGCTCCAGAGTCTGGCCGGGCAGATTGTATAATAAGTCTATGCTTAAACCTAAACCAGTTTTTTTAACTTGTTTAAGTTTTTCTATTACCTCCTTGCCGCTATCTCGAAGTATGAGCATTTGTCGGAAGTCTTCATTGAATGATTGAATCCCAATATCTAACTGGTCGATTTTTTCTTTGGACAGGAGAGTAATTTTTTTAGGAGAAAGACTTGTGGTACAGGCAGTAAATTTTGTCATGCTATCTTTGCTTAAGTTAAAATTGTTCCGACAAAAATCTAAAACATCAATTATTTGAGGTTCAGCGAGTACTGAGGGGCTTCCACCACCGATGTATAATTCATTAAATATACTTGATTTTACATACCTAGTTTTTGAATATGTCCGCAGGATTTTTTTTATTGCTTTAAGGTATGAGTTGTAGATTTGCCTTTCGCAGTTAACAGGGAAATAGCAGAAAGCACATTTTCCATCGCAGAATGGAATCCACGGCTGCAGTTCCTTTGGTCCGCTTAAATTGTTTTCTTGATTTAAATAGTCTTCAAATTCAGCTTTAGTTTCGGGAGTGGGTGATGAATTATTCCTATACGTCATTGGTGGCCAATGGGCAAGCGAATCGTAGGGTAATACTTCTGGAGCTTTGATTATCAACAACACCTGCTGTGTTTTTTACTAATGTTTGTTGCGCAATTTTTAAATATATCTAGAACTATCGTGCCTTCAAAAATGGAAAGTTGGTTGTTAAGTGGTTTTTCAAGGATTAGACCAAGATTTGAAGGAATGGAAAGCTTTGCAATTTGCATATTTTGATTATTTTTCTCGGAAGCCTTATATCCAATCAGGCTGGATAATCCAACCATTAACACTAAATATGTAAAAGGGGAATGATTAAAAATTAAAAACCAAAAAATAATCGCAGGAATATTAGCCTTAATAATAATTCTTGGAATAGTCGGCTTTTTTGCTTTACAGCAACCGCCCAATACACCAGACAACACAAAACCATCACCTTCAGCAACATTTCCAATCAGCGTAACTGACGATACAAATGCAACAGTAACAATCAATAGCTATCCAACTAGAATAGTTAGTCTTGCACCCAGCGCCACCGAAATGTTATTCAGTCTAGGGATAGCTGACAAAGTTGTAGGTACCGCATCTTATTCAGGATACGATAAAACAGTCCAAGACACAATCAAAAATCAAAACATCACAATCGTAGGAACTTTTAGTAAGATAAACATAGAAATCGTGGTTGGTCTACAACCAGATCTTATTATCGCTTCAGGCTCCTACCAACAAACATTAGCAGCACAATTTGCCCTACAAGGAAAAACTACAGTAATTCTAAACCCGACCAAATTCTCAGACATACTCTCAGACATAAAACTCCTTGGAACAATAACCGGAACAGAAACCAATGCCACTGAACTCACAAACAATATGCAAAACAGAGCTGACACTATCGCAACTAAAGTTGTCAATCAAACAAAACCAAGCGTCTATGTAGAATACTACTTAGACAAGACCGGCTACTCAAGCTACGGTGCAAACTCATACATAAACGAACTGATTTCAATAGCAGGGGGAGTAAATGTATTCGCAGGATTCAAAGGCCAGTATGTTACAACTTCAACCGAAGAACTCCTGAAAGCTAATCCATCTATCATAGTGATCTCTAATAGAGTCATGTCAAGCCTGGCAGGAATAACACCCGACTCTATGAAAGCAAGAGAAGGCTGGAGCAACATAAACGCTATCCAAAACGACAAAATATTTCAGGTAAACGAAGCGCTCGTAACCCTTTGGGGACCACGAATTGTAGACGGATTGGAAGAGATAGCCAAAATAATCCACCCTGAAATATTCAACCAATAAAGACACCTACGCAATTGAATATATGCCACCCCAAACGGGCGGCATTTATTCAAGAAGGAGGGAAACAAGCGAACATAGACAAAAACAACAAACCGCCATTCCAAAAATTTGGTCGCTGGAAAATAACAATCGTGGTTTTACTCATTGTATTATTAGTTGTAATTGCAGTTTGCGTGGCAATTGGCCCAATCCAAATCTCGCCGTTAGATGTTTACAAAATCATCGCACAAAGAATCCCCCTTCTTGACAGTATATTCACCGATCCTACATCAACACTCATTCAAGAAGTCGTTCTTATTGTTAGATTACCGCGTGTTTTAGCGGCAGCATTAGTCGGTGTTGCACTTGCAACTTCAGGAACTGTGCTTCAGTGTCTACTACGCAATCCTATGGCAGATCCATATATCGTTGGAGTATCTGCTGGAGCTAGTTTAGGAGCAACGGTCGCCGCAACATTAGGACTTGGTTTCTCAGTTTTAGGTGCTTTATATGCAATCCCCATAATGGCATTTATCGGCGCCATAGCTACAGTGTTCTTGGTTTACGCGCTTGCAAAAAGCAACGAAGGCATGTCTATGTTGACTATGCTTCTTGTCGGCATAGCCATAACGAGCATTTTCTCAGCAATCGTTACCCTAATTCGACTGATTAGTAGCGATATGTCATTAACTATCGTTTTTTGGCTTTTAGGAAGTCTAAACTTGACAACATGGAACTATATTTACATGTCAGCACCGTTCATAATTGCAGGTTTCATTTTGGCATTCTACTTTGCCAGAGACCTAAACACAATTGCCTTAGGAGAAGAGCAAGCTATGCATTTGGGAGTGGACCCTGAAACATTAAAGAAGATTATGCTAACTTGTGTTTCTTTAATGACAGCTGCTGCGGTATCAATAAGCGGAATAATTGGATTTATCGGATTAATCATTCCTCACATTATGAGACTAATCATAGGCTCGGATCACAGAATATTAATTCCCGCTTCTGCTCTCGGGGGAGCAATTATTCTTATCCTATGTGACACTTTATCACGAGTTGTCTTAAGCCCCTCAGAGTTGCCCGTAGGCATTATCACAGCCCTTATTGGAGGACCCTTCTTCATTTACTTGCTACTGAGAAAAAGAAGCCGAACCCAATATTTGTAATTCAAAAAACCCATTATTTTTAAAAATCTACAAAACTAACTGGAAAAATCGTACTTAAAAATTTTCATCAATGTTAGTCAGCAACCAATATAAAGCGCCTTAGGGCAAAAATCTTTTGAAGATAGACTTTTGTAATAGCAATGATAGAAAATATCATGGAAAAACTTATCTCATATTAAAGCCGCGTAGTCAAATCATGAATAAAATCAGTGATAGAGTGCAATATTACCTACTAGTTATTGGAGTAGGATTATTAGCTGCCTCTATCGCAGTTGCTTTTTACTTAGTATACTCTGCTTTATGGAATTTCACTCAAAACACAATTAATTATTCTATCTTGCTTTTCTTGCCAATATCGCTTATTGCTATCGGGTTGCCTTACTTTTTAGTTAAGCGTTTTGGAAAAATAAAAACTACTGGTTCAGGAACGCATACAGTCCTTGAAGCATATCATCTAACCAATGGGGAAATAGGATTATCGGATACAATAGTTAAACCGGCCTCCTCGATAGTAACTATTGGGTTAGGAGGAAGCGCGGGACCTGAAGGCCCAAGTTTATTGGTCGGAGGCGGGATAGCCGCTGCTGTTTCCAGGCATGTTAAAGTTGAATCTGATTTAAGAAGAAGACTCTTCATTGCCGGAGCCGCAGCTGGCTTAGCAGCTACTTTCAGAACCCCCTTAACTGGAATACTCTTTGCCCTTGAAATTCCTTATAAAAATGATTTAGATCGAGAAACATTTATTGAGGCAGTTATGGCTTCTGTGCCTGCGTACCTACTCTCTTTAGCTATTCTTGGAAGTGAGCCATTTTTTGGCGCCATAAACAATGCGGCGCTCACGTTTAACGAGATTATCCTTTCAATGCTATTAGGCCTAATATGTGGACTTTACGCAATATTTTTTACAAAAACTTTCGCATGGTTTGGAAGAGTAGGAGAGAAGTTACAGAAAAAAATTGGAAACATCGGGTTAATAGTTACTGGAGCGCTCTTGTTAAGCCTATGCGGAATTCTATCCGTCTACACTATAGGGGTAGGATTACATTTTGTCGAAGCCTTAATTCAAGGTACAACATTTAGCATTGCAACATTAATTCTAGTTATTTTACTAAAAACCTTTGCAACATCAGTTACTTTAAATTTTGGAGGAAGCGGCGGACTATTTTTCCCTACCATAGTAATAGGTGCAGGCATAGGATACATATTTTCTTCACTTCTTAGCGTTGACTTAACTATTGTATTTGTTGCCGTAGGCATGGCTGCATTGTTAGCTGGAACGCATAAAATGCTCCTGACACCAGTTGCGTTTGTGGTTGAAACATTAGGAGGCGTTTTTGCAATTCCGGCATTACTAGCTAGCGGAGTAAGTTATCTTTTATCTGGAAAACATTCTTTTTTTCCTCTCCAGCCTTATGCAAGACTAAAAACCGAAGAATTAGCAGTAGAAAGATTCTATCTTAAAGCAGAACGGTTAAATCCAAAAAAAATGAAAAACATACTCTCAAACGAGTTCATGACAAAAAATCCTGTAACATTACATAAAGGAACAACCATTAAAGAATCCATAGAGATATTTAGAACAACAAAATTTCGAGTCTTGCCAGTTATTGACGATAAAACTAATGTAGTTGGAGTCGTGAACCTGGAGGATTTAGGTTACGTCGATATTCATCAACAGGAAATTACACTCAACAGCGCTGTAATGCATAAACCGCTGTTAATTAAAAAAGAAACAACTTTAGAAACTGCTGCTCAGATGATGATTGAAACCCAGCAGGACCATGCTTTTGTAGTCGATGAAAATGAGCAAATAATAGGTGTAGTCTCTGGAATTGATATAGTAAAGAAGATACTTGAAATTCTACCCACCGAAAAATAGAGGCACATCACTAGTTCATATCAAGTGAAAATCTAAAAGACGATTCAAATAAAGATATGGCACATTTTGTAAACTCACTATTTGTTTCTTAAAAGAATAACAAAAAATTTTTTTAAGTGGCACGCATTTCTTGT
The DNA here is from genome assembly GCA_964596465.1 of uncultured Candidatus Bathyarchaeia archaeon. Taxonomy (GTDB): domain Archaea; phylum Thermoproteota; class Bathyarchaeia; order Bathyarchaeales; family Bathycorpusculaceae; genus JADGNF01. The sequence goes on from CAZQTZ010000016.1 coordinate 9,752, forward strand.
AGTTCACTATATCAACGGTGTATTAGAATTTGGATTCTGCCTTATCACTAGACGCGCGGGTTTATTTGCATGATATTGAGCAAGCAGATATTATTGTAGGAATTCCATCTTGTAATAATGTTCTTACTGCAAGTTATGTTCTTACTCAGGTAATGAAAGGATTGGATAAGTATTTTCCTAATTTAAAGTCCGTGATTTTTGTTTCCGATGGAAATTCTGTTGATGACACTTTAAGTTCGGTTAAGAAGGTGAATCTTCCGGCTAAGGTGAAACTAATCCCGGCGATTTACATGGGCCTATCAGGCAAAGGAACAGCAGTTAGAGCGATTTTTGAAGCTGCGAGCTATCTAAAAGTAAAGAGTGTCGCATTAGTGGATTCAGATCTTCGCAGCATAACTCCGGAATGGATGAAACTTCTGATAAATCCAACATTAAAAGGAACAGGCTTCGTGACTCCTTATTACAATCGCCGTAAATACGATGGAACCATAACCAACTTTCTATGTTACCCTCTAACAGTAAGTCTTTTCGGAAAAGATATTAGACAACCAATAGGGGGAGATTTCGGCCTTTCTATTGACCTTGCAGAAAAGCTTTTAGAGTCGAAAATGTGGAATTTTCCTGATGTAAGTCGTTTCGGAATTGATATTTTTGAAACTCTTACCGCTTTAGCAAGAAATTACAAAATAGAACAAGCCTTCTTAGGCATAAAGGAACATGATGCTAAAGATCCGTCTAGCCAACTAGTTTCGATGTTTAGACAAGTAATTAACACCATGTTCAATTGTATTGAAGAATATGAATCTGTGTGGAAAAAAATTCAGGGCATATCTAAAGTACCAACTTTTGGCGATACAAAACATGTAGATTCGCCTGAAGCTATTGCGGTTTCTTTACCCTCAACAATCGAGGCTTTTAAGACCAATTATAATCAATACTTAACAATTTACAGAGCGATATTAGATAATGATATTCTACAGAAATTTGAAGAAATAAAACAAATCGAAAAAGGTGATGTTGATTTCTCATCAGAGATTTGGATTAAAACAGTTTATTCTTTTATCGCTGAATTCCATAAAAAACCTGCTTATGGTAAAGAGACGCTAGTAGATGCATTACGAATATTATGGATTGGCAGAGTAGCTGTTTTTCTAAAAGAAACATGGGATTTAACCAGAGATGAGGCTGAAGAAAAAATAGTTAGAGAAGCAAAGGATTTCGAAAAAATGAAATCCTACTTAATTGAGAAATATTGAATCTAATATTTTCAATTTTTTAAAGGAAAAAATCCAAATAAAAATTTCAGAAGACAAAAGAAAAAGAGGAAGCAAAAATAACGTTAAATATTAAAGTTTTAAGTCAGCAACTTTTAGAACCTGGCTATAATATCTTGGCCCGAAAGTTAGCATAAGCTGGTAAGAAGTGCCTTCTTTAGTTTTCAATTCCTCTAGGTTAGCGTTTATTATGACCGTTTCGTCGCGTTGAGCTTGAAGGCGAAATTCTTCCATATAGGAGACCAGACGAGTAGCTTCCATACCCTTTTTAGAGCCTTTAATTAACTCAAGAGGCTGGATTCCGTAAACTGAAGGAATGAAAGGTGCATTTGTATCTTCTGTTATACGTGCTTTTATTTTAACTAAATCTTTATGTACGATTTTGACTTTTGAATTGTATTCATTAGTGATTTCGTTCCAGTTTTTGACTGGCTCGAATTCAGCTTTAATTACACGTTCGCTCTCAAGACGATCGTCATATACAGCATAGATGAGTTTGCGTTTCTGATGCCAAACATACTCTTTAGGAGATAGCTCCTTGAAACGCCACTTTTTACCTCGGATAGGTTCATCTGTTTCAAACTCATTACGGAAACCAGATAATCTATCAGAGTAGAGATTGTTTAGAGTTTCGCGTACTTTTGCAATTTGCGGGACACCGTAAACGAGAAGGTCAATATCGGAGTAATCAGGGTGATCAAAACCATAAAGCATTGACCCAAATACGCCGAAGTCTTTTACTTCTAAGCCTGATTCTTTTTGCACTGTTCCTTCAACTTTTTTCATAGCATTCCGTAACTTGTCAGCGTTCTTCTCTTTCATAAGGACCTTTAGGCGCTTTTGGGGTGTGTATACTTCTGCAATATCATCTTTTTGTATGCCTACAATGTTAGTTTTTAACATTTTATTTTCAATAAGGTAATGAGGATATTTTGAGCCAATGAATTTCCAGCCTTCGTCATCATAAAATTTGTAGAAAACCCTTTCACTACCGCCCCCGTTTCTTAGAGCCCGTGGATCCTTAGAACGAAATATTTTTGCTGAACCATATTCAGCGTCACAGAAGTAAGCACCTTTTGGGTGATTATTACCTAGCACTCTAAAGATTATGCCTTCTTTAGTCATTATACCGTCGCGGTCGCGTAGTTTTACATTGGCCATATTTGTTCCTCCTCAGTGGTGGCTGTGCCGACAACTACCTGGTAATAGACTGCGCCAGTTTTAGTCGAAGTGACCTGTTCAAGTGTACCAGTAACTTTTACACGATCTCCTTTGCGCGCTACATTACGATAACAGCCTATATTGGAAATTATGGAAGTGGGGATTTTTTCGTTTGGAAGCTCAGATTTCACATCAAGCGGCGTGTAGTCAGTTATATGATAGATAGCAGGTCTGAAGATAGCTTCTGAGTCATCACTTATTAAGCAATTGAAATTTAAAGGAGAAACAGGTGTGAAACGATAGGAGCCGTATTTGGCCGGAAAATCTTCGGGTTTACGAGCGGCAGTGTACATCCAGATTTTATCTAAATATTTTCCCTTGAATTTTCTTGCCCTATCTAATCGGTTTCCAAAAATGTATCGTAAAGTTCCTTTGTTAACAAGACGATCTATGGCAGCTTCAACAATACGGAAGTTCGATGTTCCATAAACCACAAAGTCGATATCACTTTTCTCACTGTGCATGTCTAAAGCAATAGAACCGTGAATACCAAAATCGTTTAAGTTGACTCCGGATTCCTCACTTAGCAGATTAACTAGGTCAAGGGCCATTTTCTGAATACGATCAGGATTAGTTAACTTACGCATAGCAACAAACCGTTCTTTAGGAACAAAGACTTTTTCGATAAGGTTAATCGGGGCGCTGATTAGTTCCTTATTCCGAAAAGGACAGAAGTAAAGATATTCGGGGAAGTTTTTACGGAAAGCTTCGATGAATATTTTATAGTTGGCAGCGGTGTAGAGTTTTTCTGCTCTAAAAAGCTTCTTATCACCATATGTCCAGGTTCGCTCAAGCATTTCAACGTTGAAATGTTTTTGGTATTCAGAGGGGATATATTTTAGGAAAGCAAATACTCGATTTTCTGGATGTTCGTAACCGAGTGTGTTGAATATGAAGCCTTCTTTGGTAACGAAGGTATCACCGTCAGAAGGAATCCAATTAGTTGTGGAAGACGTACTAAAGCACCGCGTTATGAAAGCAAACTAATTCTTAAAAAAGCTATTGCACATATGCACCGAAGTAAATCGTCTCAAATGCACAATAAAAATAACTTGAAAAAAGCAAAAACACTAAGTACAATAATAGCTAATTTTTAAGTGATGCCTTATGAAAATATCTAAAGTCGGAAATACCTCGGCATTCCAAAATGCTCATGGAGTAGAAGCAAAGAAACTATGCGAAATGTCCGGCGCTTCAGTCATTCATATGAACCTTACACCAGGACAATCATTAAAGAAGCATACTACGCCTGTTGACGTTCTCTTCTATATATTAGAAGGCAAAGGCGTCGTCGAAATAGGCAACGAAACCCAAGAAGTAGAAAAAGACACCCTTATCGAAAGCCCAAAAGACATCCCTCACTTGCTAAGCAACACAGGCGACAACACATTCAAATTTCTAGTTATTAAACTCCCAAAATAACCAACTATCACACCCCTTTTTTAAGAGAATACTCGTTTAAGTAAACACCGCGTAAACCATAAAAGCCACTATTTTACACTCACAAATATGGTAGTCAAGTTTATCCCATTCTCATTTGAACGAAGCCACCTTGGATCGAAAGATATTCTTATTGAGATTTTGTATTGTGGGGTTTGCCATTCAGATATTCATCAAGTCAATAATGACTGGGAAGGCTCAGTTTACCCTCTTGTCCCTGGTCACGAAATAGTAGGAAAAGTCATCCATGTAGGTTCTGCGGTAAAAAAGTTCCATGTTGGTGACCGGGCTGGCGTAGGGTGCATGGTAGATTCCTGCGGCACCTGTAGCCCTTGCGAGCATGGTGAAGAGCAGTACTGCACTAAAGGTCCGATTTGGACCTACAACTCCACTGACAAAACCGGAAATATAACTTACGGTGGATACAGCAACAACATTGTTGTGAAAGAAGAGTTTGCATTGAAAATCTCACCCAAATTAGACCTTGCCAGCACCGCTCCACTCCTTTGCGCAGGTATAACGACTTATTCACCGCTTCGGCACTGGAAAGTTGGACATGGACAAAAAGTTGGCATCGTAGGCCTAGGCGGATTAGGCCACATGGCACTCAAGTTCGCACGCAGCTTCGGAGCACACGTTGTCCAATTTACGACGTCACCGGGAAAAGTTCAGGATGCACTTCGCTTAGGCGCTCATGAAGTAGTCCTCTCAACCGATTCAGAAGCAATGCAAACGCATGCTAACAGCTTTGACTTCATCCTCGACACAGTCTCTGCCCTACACGATATAAACCAACTTTTATCTCTTCTAAAAGCAGATGGTTCGCTGGTTCTGGTAGGATTACCCGGCAAACCTGGATCAATCAAATCAGACCTATTGGTTTTAGGGCGCAAATCATTCGCAGGCTCACTCATCGGAGGCATTAGAGAAACCCAAGAAATGCTCGACTACTGCGCCGAACACAACATCACCTCAAACATCGAACTCATCCCCATCCAAAAAATCAACGAAGCCTACCAACGCACCATAAAAGCCGACGTCAAATACCGCTTCGTCATTGACATAGCAACACTCAAAAAATAAATCAACCATAATAGGTAATATCTTGCCCTCACTGATTTTGGTAAAATTGAAGCGGAAACCCGAACGCGGCTTAATCATTTTTCTTGGTGCAAGCCCTTATCGATATGCCGTTTGATGACCGACTTTGTTGAATGCTTTTTATACAAATGCGGATAAGTGAGCGTTTACTTACTTTGCTAAGAATAAGGTGATTAAAAGAAGGCAGATAGATGAGTGTTGAAGAACAGATCAGAGAAATAGTGAATAGAGAGACAAGAGCATGGGACAACAAGGATGTCGAACTGTTGCTAACCGTTTTTCATCCAGACATGGTTTGGCCTTGGCCACAAACTGCAGAAAACCATGACCCAATTGATTGGGTGCTTGTACAGGGCAGATATGATTATGAGCGGTGGAAGAAAGGCTGGCAGGACCTTTTTGATACGCATACGCTTGTTCATAACAGAAGGATGATAAGAAAAATAGTTATCTCCAAGGAAGGTAACGGAGCTTTTGCAGTGGTTGACGTTGACAGTCTATGGATAAGTCACAGCGGCAAGAAGAATCACTGGAAAAGCAGAGCATGCAAAGTCTATACAAAACTTGGCGACCAATGGAAACTAATTATGCATACTGGATTACTCAACTACGAAAGAGTAGAGAGGAAAACCAGTTGAAACTCAATAAAAGAATTATTCAACTTCTTGTGCTACCCAAAGCGCAGACTTGTCTTATCGTACCTTACGTTCAATCTATTTTCTATAGCTCCTCTGCAGCATTCCTAAGCAACTAATATCAGGACAAGGCAGCGTGTAAGTTACTATTTTCATTTGAATAAGATAAATCCAATTACATTTACGATTAATCCTACTTTCATTAGTAAATATGGTAACTATTGAAATACTGATAACTTATAGCTCAAAGTATTGTCGGTTTGAATGTCATGTGAACCATCCGAATTCATTATTACTATTTATCCAACCAACCTGATTGATTTAGGTAGAATTTCTAAAAAATAATACCTTTATTCGCCAATAATAATGGGTATGGTAGAAGAAAATATTATTAAAGCGAGGGGTAAAAAATAATAGAAAAATTACACATCATAAAGATAAACTGAAATTCTGTACAAAGTGACTAAATGTTTTTCATTAATATTTTATATCTAAAAAATAACTTGGTAATAATTCGAGGTATTAATTTTGATAAATAAGGTGCATCTTCAAATCTTAAATTGCAGAGTTGACAGTTAGAATCGTTAGAGAGAGAATAATTCCTCAATCACGCGATTTTCGCGAATTGGATTTTGACTAAACAGACCCACGATTACTTTTTTGCTGTGAGTATTTAATATGAGTGTTTAATTATTTTTTTCTATACACACGATTAACAACCAAAATGCAAACTGATAGAGCCACAAAAATCACCCAACCCGCAAGTACCCATGATGTAATTCCTGTGTTTGTTGGTGAAGTAGGTTCCATAGAACCTAAAGCAATATTGTAATATTTGTTGTTGAATTCTATGCTTACAGAAGTTGTTGTGCCATACTCAGCTGCTATTTGTGAAATCTCCGATTCATTCCAGCTTCCAACAACAACCATTTCGCCTAAGTTAGAGATAGCTTGCAGAACGTAAGCATCGGGATTCTTCCAAGAATAATAGTTTTGAGGTTTTTCTAAAAGTTCCTCAGCTACGATTACCAGCCCATACTGATTATCCAGGTGGGGATTGCCAGAATTTATCACTAAGCAAACCATAGCAAGCGACAATACAACTACGCAAAATATAACAAAAAAAAGAAAGACCAGAGGGAATCTGTCTTTTCGGTTCCTTAATTGAGAGGTATTCATAGAATTAACCGAATCTAAGGCGTTGTTCATTTATAGTATTCCAACAGTTTGAACACCAACTTCTAATACTGTAGGCATAGGTATAAGACATAATGCATTATATATTAGAATCGTATCCATGGTCTGGGCATCCATAGAAGTGCGAGGCTTCTTTTAAGGCATGTGTTGTTCTTGTAGTATCAGACTTGGCAGTGTTTCCTACTCTTTTTTCGTTAAGGGTGATTTTCATTTTTGCTTAACTCTCCCCCCTACTTGAGCAGGTAGTTTGAGGTATACTTTAAAAACGGAGAAGCGCGCATTGGGTAGTTCCCGAGTAGAAGGAGGTAAGAATTTGCTGCAAAATGTGTTAGTTAGAACGATGTCGTCTCAGATGTTATTATCGTTGAATGTTCGAAAGGTCAATGAGTTGTTTCCGGGTTTTTCGATAGGTGATTTCGCGGTTGTGCATGGTTCGGCATCGGTTAGTTTTTTGACTTCTCTTTTGTGTGTTAGAGCGCAGTTCCCGCCTCAGGTAGGCGGCTTAGGGAGCAGTGTAGTTTTTATTGACGGCGGAAACAGCTTCAGGCTTTATCGGGTAGCGCGTCTTGCCCAGCTTCACCAGCTTGACCCAAGGCGGGCGCTGGAGCGAATTTACATTTCCAGAGCATTCACAGCATACCAAATGACTGATTTGATAACAGAAAAACTCACAGCCATAATCAAAAAATCCGCTGCGAAACTGGTGATAATATCTGATTTAGCGGGGATGTTTTTGGACAAAAATATCCAAGAGGAAGAGGCCCGCTCGATCTATCGGCAAGTCACGGCTTATCTTTCCAAGTTTGCTAAAGAAAACCAACTCGTACTGATCGCCACATGCCCTCCTCATCAGAATATACCGCGAAGTGAGCTGCTTCAAGCAGAAACCTGCGAAAAAGCAAATGTGATCATTGCTCTTAAACAGACCAAGCAAAAACGTGAGTTTGTTTTAGAAAAGCATCACAATCTACCCTTAGGTACGGTTGAGTTTCCTCCTGAGCATCGAACTTTAGCGGATTTTACGGCGGCCTAAGCTATGGGAAGAACCGTAGAATCGTACCGAATGGCGCTGGAAGAGGAAATTCGCCGATGGAGCGGATTTGCTAAAGCTCTACGCATTGACGACAAAGAAGCCTACGATGCACTAATGGATGCATGTCGAAGTTATGCCTCAGCCGGAAGCAACGCAACCCAGCCTATACTCTTTGAACCCATGCTCATGTCAATAGCACTTGCCCAGCAGAAAAAAATCCAAAAAATCGAGAAGGAACTAGATGCCCTCAAACAAAAACTCAACTCCCCCCAACTCGGTTAGGGGCTGGATACTTGATGTGTACCCGTCTGCCTTCGGAGAAGTTGCGGTCTGGGTTGTAGCCGAAAACGGAAAACGAATTCGACTAACCGATAAGTTCCAGCCGAAAATTTACCTTTCAGGAAAAGAAGAAGACCTATCAAACCTTGCCAGCCAATTCTCATGCAATACCACTGTTGCGTCCTGGAGCTTTGTTTACAAATATGCTCATCCGACAGATACCGAAAAAACCAAAGTCATAGAGGTAACGCTGCGAGATTGCAGAAAAACCTTAGCCTTCACCAAAGAGATTCTAAAATTAGGCAACTACCAGAAATATGAAGCCCACAACTGTGATTTGAATGGAGATCGCGCCTACTTTTTTGATCACGACATATTCCCGTTAGCCTTCGCAGAGATTCATCCTGACAGTTCAGGCTTGAGGTATAGGCTTTGGGATACGGTAAAGAGCATAAACTACAGCGTACCCGCGCTGCGTGTTCTGAACCTGAGCGTAGATGTAGCGAAAAAAGGCAAAATAGCAAATCTAAACGACCCCCTCGATAAAGTAAGGTTGATTCAAGCAGATCAGCAGGCAGTTATTGAGGGGGGTAACGAAGAAGATAAGCTCCTAAAACTGGTCAAAACTATAGATGTGTTTGACCCTGATGTAATTTTGACAAAAGGGGGCGATTCGTTTCTTCTTTCTTATCTAACGCAAAGAGCTATAGTGAATAAGGTTTTAGATGAATTCATATTGGGCAGAGACAGAATTCCTCTTGTTTCTAAAAATAGGGAAGGAAACACGTTTTTTTCGTATGGACGTACATTCTATAAAGCTCCGACGATTAGGCTCTTTGGGAGAATTCACATAGATCAAACCAACACGTTTGTTATGAAAGAGGGCGGATTTGAGGGGTTATTTGAAATTGCCCGAATTTGCCGTATGCCGCTACACACTGCCGCACGAGCCTCTATAGGCACAAGCATGTCCTCGATTCAGTTTTATCAAGCCATCAAAAATGATATCCTTATCCCACGCAAGAAAAGCATCCCTGAAGCCTTCAAATCCGCCTATGAACTGCTGGTCGGCGACCGCGGAGGGTTTGTCTATGAACCCATCGTGGGGTTACATGAAAAGGTCGGCGAAGTGGATTTTTCCTCCATGTATCCCTGCCTAATGATTAATAACAACATATCCGCCGAAACGGTACTATGTAAGTGCTGCCCCAACTCGAAACGGCGCATCCCAGAACTAAACTATCATATATGCGAAAAACGTGACGGTATAGTCCCTCAGGCATTAAGGCTGGTAGTTAACAAACGGTTCTTGTACAAAAGACTTAAAGAAGAAGCAAAAGACCCTACACTAAAAGAACTCTACGATAGACGCCAAGCGGCTTTGAAGTGGATTCTAGTAACATGCTTTGGCTATCTGGGCTATCGAAATGCAAAGTTCGGCACGGTAGATGGCCACATAGGAGTATGCGCGTTTGGCAGAGAAGCCTTTCTTA
>CAZQTZ010000017.1:0-617 GCA_964596465.1 uncultured Candidatus Bathyarchaeia archaeon
GATAAACCGCGAATTACGGGCTGTACTCGTAGCACCTAGTCTAGGAAAAGATGTTCAACGGATACTGGTTACAATGGGCTTAGAGTATAAGGAGCTTGATCCGAAAAAATGCGCAGAAGCACTTAAGAAACGTGGAAACTCCAAGTTAGAAACGTTCTTCAAGGAAAACTAGAAATAATTTTGCCAAGAAAATTTATATCAGCAGGAAGTTGTTTGTTTAAAAGGCTGAGAATAATATGAACCTTTGGAAGAATTTACCAACTGGAGACAATCCGCCAAATCTTTTAAATATGGTTATCGAAGTTACCAGCGGTTCCAGAGACAAATACGAGTATAGTCTCAAATGGGAAGCATTTGTGCTTGACAGGATTATTCCGTCTTCAGTTGTGTTTCCAGTTGAGTATGGGTTTGTTCCACAGACAGTGTTTGACGACGGCGACCCTTTAGACATTATGGTTCTCAGTTACGCACCCTTAACGGTGGGGTGCGTAGTAAAAGTTCGAGTCATAGGTGCTCTGATATTAGAGGATGAAGCAGGGTTAGACACAAAGATTCTTTCAGTTCTGGTCAACGATGCCAGATTTGAGGGATACCACGACATTAGCGACGTGCATAAG
>CAZQTZ010000017.1:627-18874 GCA_964596465.1 uncultured Candidatus Bathyarchaeia archaeon
AAGCATCGGTTAGTAGAAATTCAAGAATTCTTTGAAACTTATAAACGACTTGAACCGCACAAATGGGTAAAAGTTAAAGAATGGAAAAACGCCCAGCAAACCCAAGAAATAATACAGTATGCAATTGGAAAGTTTCGCGAATCAAATGAAAAAGTAGCCAAAAATCACAAGCAAACTATGAAGTAATAGAGAAGAAGTCGCTTATTCGTTTTTGGAAAAGAGCCTTACGTAAAAGTTTTCCCTGAATTATCCATTGTTGTATAGGTATTTCAAATCTTCCGCTGATGAATTTGAGCGAGTCATTCAGGTTCTTAAACATGTGGGGCTTTTGACGCATTGCATTGCGGACATTTTCGCGCACTTGCCAAACCCCAATGGGCATTATGTAACCAGGACGTGCCTCACGAAGAACAATCGCAGTTGCCTGACGTTGCTCTTTAATGAGTTGTTCACAAACGGCTAGGCGAGCGGAGTAGTAGCATCCTCCTATTTGGGCATAAGTGGTTCTTCCACTGTTGCCTTCTGCATCAGAATATATGATTACACTGTCGCCGTTTGGATTCCAAGCGGTTCCCGGATACCAAGCTTCCATGGATTCGTAGCTCCATTGTGCTGGGATTAGGAGAATTTCAAAAACATTATCAAGATAGATTGATTCGTAAACGCGGTATTCATTAATCTCAGGAAAATTCTTAACTTGCTCCACAAGCCCCTTACCAATTATATCATCCACCGCAGTTATGCTCCATCTGGTAGGGACTAATCGCCGCTTTTTCTCAACTCCAAACGCGCCGACGCTAAAGGCTTTCTGAATCTTACTAACCATTACACCGCGACTGTAGAGTTCTTTAACAGCTTGGGTGGCTTTAAGGTCAGTATCATAGTAGGCTTTTTCTACATGCTGATTAAAACGAGAATTACCTAAATGCAAATCCTTTATCGGAGCGGACGGTCCAAAGGGTTGGACATCATCATCCATGAAAATGCTACCGCGAGGCTTCTTAGTCAGATTCAACTCCATATCCACACAATCATCAGCCAAAGCTAACTCGCGGGTTTGATCCATTATTTTTCCAGCCTGCGAAAACTCTTCCACATGAACCCGATGCTTTCCTCTTACAAGCAAGCTGCGAAAACCAACGATTTCATCTATAGATTTCCCAAACCAATGCTCTGGCAAATCAAACATACTAGTGTTTTCATGAACAGGAGGAACCAAAGGTCCAACATAAACATGCGGATACCCGATTCTACCTATGAAAACGCTTGGAGGAGAAGCACCCGCAATATCTTCGCTGGACATTAAAGGAACGCTTCTAAGAAAAGAATTAACCTTAACCATAAGAGGACATCTGGTTTTACCGCACAGATTTCTTGCCCCTTTACACAAAACACATTGACTACTCTGACGAAAACGAGTAGAAAGCTGAGTTTCAGCCAAAGAAGAATGACTAACCTGCCTAATTACATCTAACAACCAATTATCAGAATCGTTATTTTGGCTCAATTGAGTAAGAGTCATTCCAACAAAAATAGATCTAGTTTTTCACTCATATGTTTTCTGTACGTAAAAAACTCAAAACATCAACACTACTCATGAAATACTAAATCAAGTATTTACATAAAAAAGCCAAACCTATCGCCTAGCTCACAACCAACTGGAAGAAAAGGTCTGGCAAATTATTTTATCAATTTCATATCTTTTTTGAGTATATTTAAGAAACGAGTACTAGAAACGTAGTGATCAGCGAAGATTTTTCCGTCATAAATTAAGGTGAAGGTGGCATAAATTGAAGGTGCGTTCTGTGCTTCTTTTGCCGTTTTTAATTCAGTTACTTTCAGGTTCAAAGTTTTTTGTTCTGCTATTTCAATTAGCTCTTTAATTGATCGGATGACCCATGGGCACTGATTGGAAAATACAATATTGAGTCCTTTGTATTGGGTCAATTGATTTTGCCAATTAGTAAACTTGGGGAAGTTCCCCTTCTTGAATTGTTTTACTAATAACTCGAATCGGTCTGATTTATCAACAACCTCAAAACCGTTTTTCACGAAAAGATCTTTACTAGCTATAAATGAACCCTCACTGGTAATTACTGCAACACCAGTTTTTCCCTGCGCTTTGGCATCATTGAGAGCTTCATTAACAAGAAGTGAACCGTATCCTTTCTCTTTGTATTTGTTAGGATTAATCCAGATGCAATGAATAAACAAATAGTCTTTTGCATCTACAGCACGCCATGCATATTCGCCAGAAACGTATTCTATGAATCCGATAGGCTTCTTTTCAGTCTCCACGAAAAGCGATTTAATTATGAATCCTTCAGGAAAACGATTCCTTAACCATTCAATCTTTTCAAGATGGCTCTTATGTGCTGGATTTAGAAAACAAGGACACCCCAAATTAGCGCAATTTTCAGGAGTCATAGTAATTATTCGAAGAGACCTTTCCATTTTTTTATCAACAAATATAGCAAGACTGATTTGCTTTTATGATTTACCTCAATAAGCGATAATATAAAATTGGTTTTTAGCTGTAGAACCGCTTTAGAACGATAAGAGCATACAGGGTTAGCCATTTGCTAGATTCACCTTTCTGTTCGATATTTGTTTGATAGCGCCCATTGAAAGTGTTCTCCAAAAACCATTTGCCAGATTCATCCTGCTTAGAAATCAACAAGTCTATAGCTTCTTGCATGCGTTCATCCTTATAACCAAGCTTAGTCAATATTCTTAAGAGTTCTAAAACATCTGTTTGATACATCAAAGGAAAACCTAGACGAAGCCAGCCAGGTTTAGGAACCTTACTAAGATCATGACTTTTCTTGAAAATATGATGCAAAAGAAAATACTCTGCACCCTTTTCAATGACATCAGCTACCTCGGCGGATCTCTTGTCGGTAGGAATTTCTGCGAGCGCTTTTAGAGCTTTTGCTGCCCCCATATGACAGGAATGTTTTCCAAAGCAACTTGTAGCTTTCGCATAAGGCCAATTCTTAGGTGCCACAAATCCACCATCATCAAAACGTTGGTACTCAACTATCCAATTAATTCCACGTTTTACTCGCTCATCATCTAGAAAGCCTAATCGGATCAAACTCCAAACCATATTACCAGTCAAACATGGCAAAACTCCACTATATCTGCCTCCACCTACTTGGGTGCTAAGCCAAGCAGAGAATCCTCCGCTTATCTGTTCCTGAGAATTTTCTAAAATAAACTCACACGCTTTCTTGATCCGCACATCATTTTCGTCAGCGCCTAACTCAGCCAATATTATCAGCTGCCAAACGGTCCCTTTATATTTGGCAGCATAGAATCTTTCAACTGTTTCCCAATTTCCACCATCTTCCTGTTTAGCTAAAATCTTCGGAACCACACCCGAGAGCATGATATCTTTTCTAGCAGCCATAACTTCAGAGTCATTATTCGATTTACCTAACAGATCTGTTAATGCAAGATACCGAACTGAAGGATTATCAGCTTCTAAAAGCCAATTAACCGAATCTGCTTTTAATACCGACTTCCATTCAACCATAAAGTTCACTGTCCAGTAATTATTGCACCTTTTTAAAAAAATTGTTTATACAGAAAAAGCAAAAAAAATATAAAAAAATTATTTACACAAGTCTTTAGTCATGGCGCTAGCTAATAGTTTCCAAATATTGGAATCATATTTGCATAATTTGTCTGCGAGCAGATTGACTTCTTTGGGGGGCATGGTTTCTTTTTTGTGCTCTATATGCAGTGCAGTAAAATTCAGCCTCGAAACATGTTCCCCTTCTGGGGAGATTTCGTAAATGAATTGAGAGTACTTACTTGGACCAGACAAATGCGTCGAAACCCAAGAGAACCGCTCAGGATATAGCTGAATTAGCTTCTGCTTCTCAACATCACCATCAGCAGTATGAAAAACCTCATTCAGAATCAAAGTACTATCGGTGAGATGACTCACTTCACGTTCAGCATTAACCTCACCCATTAAAGCAGGATCGCCAGAAGAATAATCAGTACACCAACAAAATGCCTCCTGAGCAGAAACAGGAAAACTCTGGCTAAAGCGGTAACGAATAACCTGCGGCATATACATCCCTAACTTCTCAAGAGATAAAACTGGATATATTATTATTTGCCTCTTCAAGGAAGAATTTGGAAAAGAATAAGTGGCGCCCAGGCCGGGATTCGGACCCGGGTCCTGCGGGCGACAGCCGCATATACTGTTCCGGCAACATGAAATACTCATGCTGAGACCGAACTATACTACCTGGGCTTAAACGCCTCTTGAATAAAATCTGTTAAAGCTAATTAACCTTTCCTGAAAAATATGACCCAAATTTAAGATAACTAGGTTTAGAAAAAAGTATTCTTCACTTTTGGGTCTTTATGTTGTTTGCCACTGAGGTAGTTGATATTGATTTTGCCCATGGTGGTTTTTGCGAGTTTTTCGGGTTTTATTTTTGCTAGTTTTGTTTCGGGGTCTTTTGATAGTTGTCTTACGAGGATTTGCATGGCGTATGTTTTTTCGGTTAGGTCTTCTATAAGGGCGAGTGTACCTTGGAATTGGATGCTTGTGTAGGCGTAGTCGCAGTCGTCTGTGATTCCGTAGTCTAGCATTGCTTGCCCCCAGACTTTGTTGTTTGCTTTTATGTATTCGATTTTTTTACCTTCTGGGGCGCAGTGGAAGTAGATGCAGTTGTTAGCTTCATCATATCCGTGGCTTATCGAGACGAGGTAGGGTTCATTATCTTTGCAGAGAGCTATGGTTACGTAGTTGGTTGTTTTGAGAACGTGTTTTAGAACAGCTAAATCAACTATTTCGCGGTCCTTGCGGCGAACATGAAATGACATACCCTTTCTCAAGACGAATTTGAAATATTAACTTTTAGAAATTAAACAGGGCAAATTGGATTTTCTTGTTGTTAAAAGTATTGTATGAGTAATTATTTTTTTCTAACCACATTTAGAGTTTTTTCTGCTGTGGAGATACTTTCGAGTAAATCATCGATGGTTGCGATGAATGTTGCCATTTTGCCTTCGAGCCTTATTATTGTAATGACTTGGTTGCTAATCGCTTTGGTTTGCACTATTAGACCAGCCGGAGCTTTGAGATTGTCAGGAGATACTGCGTTGGTTATCGATTGGGCGGTTTTAGCGTCATAATATTCAAGTTTTATTGTCGCTTCCAATTTTTTCCCCTTTCAACTGTCTTCCTAATAGCTCATTGGCTAGTTTTATGAAATCCTCAACTTTATCGAGGGCTACTTGAGCGCCTGCTGCGATGTTATGTCCACCACCTTTGCCTTCATATTTCTCACTGGAAAGACGCATAACTTCGCCTAGATTGATCCCTTTATGAACAGCCATATCGGTAGTTCGAGAAGAGAATTTTACTACACCTTCATTTGGGACTTGAGCATATGCAATTAGGGGTTTCTCGATGTTGGGTAAACTGGATATGAGTATTGACGAGATGGTGCCTATGATTTTTTCATTTACAAAATCTTCGCCGTTAACCACGTAGATATTTTCCAGTTCTTTAAGGCGCTCAGGTTTTTCCATTACCCAGAAGAGGTATTTGTTTATGCTTTTGCGATAATCTTCAAGGACCCTATTAGCTTCTTCAAGCGCCGCAGTTCTGTCCCCCATACAAATGGCGATGCCTAGACTGGCTCGGTCCATGCGTCCGGTTGAGTTTAAGAGAACTGCGAACTCTCGGGCATCTCTAAGCGCCGTTCCAGGCGACTCCGAATTCAAAACGTAGATGTTACCTATTAGACCAGCTATACCATAGTGCATACCTTTTGAAAGCAAATGGTCGGCCAGTGCACTGCATAAACGCTTACGTTCATCTGCGGTTAAATCGCGTAACGCACGGAACTTATCTCCTTCTTTTAGTGGAATATTTAGATGAGAAAGGAACTCGATGCTTTTGTCCTCCTCACCGCTGATTCCAGGCAGAAAGGGAGTTGTAGTGCTTGCTAAAGTACGGTGAATTGGACGTGTTTCTCTCCCAAAGAACATCAGATCCTTCTCAATTACAAGCAAATTCGCATTTAGAGCATCTTCAACGATTAGGCTGTTTAGTCCACCTAGTTTTCTTTGATCATAGCGGTCTTGCATATCACCTAAAGCCCCCACTAAAGCCACTATAGATAAGTCAACGTTTCGGGAATCCATCGCGCGGGCTGCAAAGTAGGCTACGCCTGATCCGCTTACATCAGTTGCCCCATCCATTCCATTCAAATGGGGGTTAACCTGAATAAAATTAGAATTTTGACTGGTACATGTGACCTGATGATGATCCAAAATGACCACTTTAACATAGGGAATTTTCTCATTCAATAGATCTAGATAGCCGCTGCCAAAATCAGTCATTATCACCAAATCGGGTTTATCGGCTACAATTTCACCAATTATTTTCTCATCTACCCATTGGGTAATCCGTATTCTAAAACGAGCGTCAAGTCTTAGAAGTGCCTTTCCAATCACTCCAGCAGCGGATATGCCATCTGCATCAAGATGAGAGAAAACATGAATGAAACCATCATTGGCTACAGCTTCTTTGATTGCTTTGGCGGCTTGATCAGCTGAGTTTAGAAACGCATCTATTTGAGTATTCTCTAAGGTCATAGGTTTCACTCTTTAAATGATGATTCTAAAACTGTACTACAACGTAGGCAATATGCTTTACGTGAATGAATCTACTAAAAGAAGGATAATAAAAGAAGATTAACTGATGGAAGCGATTTTTGGTTCGTACTTCCAGTTCTTCTGCAACACGCCTTCACGCTTGTAATAACGTGACAGTTTGTGGATTTTTGCTTCGATTAGCTGCATATTGCGTTTATTATGACTGTCCTTTTTGAATTTCTCCATATGAACAGCCATAGCCTGAGCCTTTTTCATTAGGTTAGCAAGATCCTCAGGCATAGAGGGCGATAAGTTTGCTGCTTTAAGCGTAGCACTTATACTTTTACCGGTTATCGGCTTCACCAATGGGATAGCGTATTGGTCCCGAAGAATAGTGCCTATGCTACTTAAAGAGTGACCTTCCTTTGCGAGTTTAATTATGAAAGCCTCTACTTCTTCTGGTTCATACTTGCACCAGTTTGGAGGTCGCCTGCTTACTGGGCGAATTGAATGTGATTTTCCTTTTTCCTGTTTTGGCATCTCTACACCTTAACTCTGCACCTACACCCACGGTACACGAATATTTAAAAATAGCTGTTCTAAAAACAAAAACCATGTTTCTTTCTGTTCACAATAGGATTTTTTAAGCAAAGTAGCCTGATTGGAGGCATTAAGTTCATTAACAAAAAAAGAGAAAAAAGAAAAAATTCTTTTTTCAACATTTATTTTTAGAGGTTATAGTGGTAGCCAGGGAAAACGCGCGGGTTTCATTCTCCTTCCTTTTTCGCATCTAGCCATTTGGAGTCTTGTCTATTTAACATTTTGCTTTAAGCTATGGAACAAAAAATAATAGAAAATTCATTTTAACTACCTTTTTGCTGAGTACCATTCAGCAAACTTACGGACAGACATCGCGCGATGAGAGAAAACATTCTTTTCGGACAGACTCATCTGAGCGAAAGTTCTGTTGTCTGCTTGAGGCATAAAAATTGGGTCAAAACCAAAAGCGGATTTAGCGCTTTGCTTTTTTTCTCCATTTGATATATTACCAATCACTTGGCCTTCAAAAAATATGATTTTATCTTCAGCATTATCACAATAGACTATTGCAGATTTGAAGACGGCTTTCCGATTTTTAACATTAGTTAGAAGTTTTAGTATACCAGCATTGCCCAGAGTTTTGTAAACATAGGCAGAGTAGGGGCCGGGAAATCCCTTGAGTGTTTCTATAAAAAGCCCTGCGTCCTCTACGATGAGAGGCAGATGACATTGTTTAAAAGCCTCAATTGCGCTTGCAGCTGCAATTTCCGTTATATCGTCACTTTGAAGTTCCATTCCTTTTATTTTTAACATACCTACAGCGATACCATAATTAGAAAGTAACGAGCGAACTTCGTTGAATTTGTGAATGTTACCTGTTATAAAAAAGACCATCTTGCCTTTTAAAGTATCCACTTTATGTTTCTCCGTTATTGTCTTGTCTCCTCTCTGCAACATAACGACCTCTTTTTTCAATCTCTCTTGTTTTCTCAAGAACCTCACCAGCTACACCCGCCCCTAGGATTTCCGCATACCCCTTAAGGACGGCGCTAAAGCAGGTTTCTGCAAAGTTAAAATGTGTACTCTGCAACGCTCGTCTTAACAAGTGTAAATCAACTCCTTTTGCCTCAAGTTCATCGGTTTTATCACCTAAACCGAAATCAATCAGAAAAATTCTTCCAGCATCATCAAGAATCATATTTGATGTTGTCAAATCACCATGAACTATACCATGATTGTGAAGGCGAGCTACTAATTCGCCGATTTTGAAGCACAATTCGCGCCGTTTTTCTTCTGAGACCTGATCTAGCACATACTTTAGTTGTTTACCTTTAATATATTGCATAATTATAGTAGAGTCTACTACATCAACTAGAAATATTATCGGAGTGGGCACTCCTGCGCGTTTTGCTAGATTCATCAACTGGGGCTCATGAATAGTACGATACCGTCTGATGGTTAAGTCCAATTTAGCAGGACGATAAGGCTTAGGTAATCGACTTTTAACAAGCACCCGTTTACCCTGCCAAGTTTCAAGATAAAGGCTAGCTTCAGCGCCTTTTTTTAGCAGGATTCTCGAGGTCAGATTTTCACCCATGGCACATCCACCTTTTCAACCCGCCATTTTAACTTGACATGACTTTCCTCTATTGGAGTAACCAAACCATGATTGTAGCTTAATACCCCTGTCCAAGCAATCATGGCACCATTATCCGTTGCATACTCTTGAGGCACAACACAAAATCGGGCATCATGCTCTTTAGCAATAATATACAGCATACCTTGCAGACGCTTATTAGCAGCAACACCACCAGTTAGCAGAACCTCTCTTTTCTCGGTATGCGCCAACGCCCGTTCCGTTACTTCGCTAACCATTGAAAACGCTGTCTCCTGCAAACTATAACATACATCCTCCAGTTTTGCACCCTTTTTAAGAGCAGAATTTGCCGCAGTGAGTAAACCACTTAGAGAGAAATCCATCCCCTTTACAACATAAGGCAGCGCAACCAGGTCTTTACCCTCGGTAGCCAACTTTTCAATAGCTGCTCCCAATGGCACCCCTTTTTTAGGCTTAAGCCCAGCTGCCCTAGCAAAAACATCCAGACAGTTCCCAACCGCTATATCCAATGTTTCGCCGAAAACACGATAACGGCCGCAAGTAAAAGCTGTCACCATGGTATTACCGCCAGAGGCATAGAGAGTAACAGGATCAACTACACCTGTCTTGAGTTTACCTATCTCTATATGCCCAATAGAATGATTCACGCCTACAAGCGGAATCCCTAGATAAGAGGATAGAGCACGAGCAACTGTTGCACCTGTTCTTAGACAAGGCCCTAGACCTGGGCCTTGAGCAAAAGATATGATGGTTAAGTCTTTTGGCTTCAAACTTGCCTTAAATAATGCGGCCTCAAGAACCCGATTTGCGACCTCTGCATGGTGTCTTGCGGCTTCGCGCGGGTGTATTCCGCCTTCTTCAGGAACGTAGCTATCCGACATATTGGCTAATATTTGACCGTTAAAAGTTGCCACTCCGACACTGAAATCATCCGCTGTAGACTCGATGCCTAAACTGTAGCATTCATCAGATTTGTAGCTAACCATCCACATCTTTTCCTTGAAGGATATTAATTGTTTTTAAAGGATACATATTTTTATCTGCCACTATAGCTATATTTACTATTAAATTGGAACTGATCGAAGATGCCCAAACGTAACGACTTGGAACAGAAGGCTCTGCATTTTGTGGTAAATACAGGTTATCAAGGAGTGCTCCAATCAGAGTTATGGCGAGAATTAGGAGCAAGCAGTAGAGAAGGCTCAAGAGTTGCCCTAAAATTAGAGGAAAAGGGACTTATTCGAAGAGAAAAAGAGCTGGAAGGCGGAAGATGGACCTATAGGCTGTTTCCCAAACGCATGCCAGCTAGCATAGAAACCATAGTTGATTGTCCCTGCCTAATGTGCCAAGACAATGCACGATGCGACCCTACAACGGCTATTTCACCAAAGAGTTGTGAAAAATTAACCGTATGGATTATTTCTTTAGATAAAGAAGAAAATGATCCGGCTAAACAGGGGTAAAATCTAGTGCCCACCGGAAAGGGATGGATTAAGGAGAGAAAGAACGAGTATTACTACAAGAAAGCCAAAGAGGAAAACTATCGCTCAAGAGCAACCTACAAACTTTCCCAAACCATAAACAAGTACCATTTTATTAAATATGGTGATGTTGTTGTCGACTTGGGTGCAGCTCCGGGCGGATGGATTCAAGCTGCCCGAAAAGTAGCGGGAAAGAAAGGATTTATTTTAGGCGTTGACCTTAAACCTATTGAGCCGTTTGTTCAACCCTATATAAGAACTATTGTAGGCGACATGACTGAACCTGAAGTCATAGAGCAAATCCTAAGTTTCATACCCAGAAAAGCCGATGTGGTCCTCTCTGATATGGCACCAAATATATCTGGAGTTTGGGAAGTGGACCATGCAAGACAAATTGACTTAGCCACTAAAGCCCTTGACACTACCAAGAAAATTCTTCGACCCCACGGAAACTTTTTCGTTAAGGTCTTCGAAGGAGACTTACTCAAAGAATACATAACAACACTTCAACAACACTTTGAAGAAGTCAAATTCGTAAAACCACCCGCAAGCAGAGCCAAAAGCAGCGAAATGTACCTGCTATCATTAGATTTTAAGTCCGCCGAATCCTCTTAGCCATAAAACTAAATTCTTGCAGCAACATAAGTTAGACTAAGCTGGTGTTTAATTTGAGAATTATAGCCGCGGATTCTGCAGCTGCGATACTTAATGAAAAATTCATGCCCCTATGTCATGTTGCCGCGGTAGCAGTTTTAGTCGAACCCCCATATAGAGAAGACTGTATGAGAGTTGCTGAACCGATTTTTAAAGAAGTAGAAAACAGCTGCGAGGTTATCGTTCATGAAGCAGAGTTATGTCTAAAATTGCTGGAAAATGTTAAGGCGGACATTTTGCATTTAGACTCGTCTTTAGGCGGGGTTTCTGTTGAAGAACTTTCATCTGTTCTATTGTCCGACATGAAGCTTTCAATTAGGGCTCGGCAGAATCTACTAAAAATTCTGCCAAGACTACGAAAGATAGCCTGCGAGATAAGAAGAAAATATGACATTGAAATGCTCGCTATAGGTAAGGATAGTATAGCAGTGAGAATTGCTGAATTAACCGCTGGCTCTGAAGCAATATTATACACCTGCATTAAAGCAATCCAAGAGAAAAATACCCTGCTTTTAGGATTACCTCTTAAATGCCAACATTTCATATCTGACAATAAAGTGTACCTGCAATCTTTGATAGAAGCTGAACATGACATAAGAGTTTATGCGCTTGATACTAAAAATGTTCTTAATGATGTTGTGATTTCGGAAATGCAAAATCCAACAGCAAGAGGCTTTCGGACACTTAAAATAAAACCAAAAACCTAAGATAAACTCAGTTAATATGCTGCCACTATTATTTAGCGAAGGGATTTGTTGTGAAAAGGGAAGGAAATTTTTTCAAGGTGAGAAAACACGAACTCAATGGGAAAAACCCGTAAAGATTTGTCGTTAAATCGGATTTCTTTCTCCTCAATGAATCCTCTTCGTTCAAGTTTTAAAATCTTGAATTTCATCGCTAATCCTCCTCCGTAACCGCCTAGTCCATAATCCGAGGTGACAACCCTATGACAGGGAACAATAGGGGCAAGAGGATTATTTGCCATCACATTTCCAACAGCCCGAGGTCCCCCACCAACAGCGTTGGCAACTAACCCGTAAGAAGAAACATAACCAACAGGAATTTGAAAAACCACCTTCAACACTCGACTAGTATAGTCTGATAAATAATTAAAAAACAGAGAAATATCCCGCGTCA
The DNA here is from genome assembly GCA_964596465.1 of uncultured Candidatus Bathyarchaeia archaeon. Lineage (GTDB taxonomy): Archaea > Thermoproteota > Bathyarchaeia > Bathyarchaeales > Bathycorpusculaceae > JADGNF01. Next base: position 12,688 of record CAZQTZ010000017.1, read on the forward strand.
ATCCTTTCCCATCATAGATATCCTTTATAGTTGAGAAAACCTGCTGCGTGAACACTGAACCCTTAGGCACAACTTCAAAAGCAACATTATAAGGCAAAATTTTTAAAAGCATTTTTAATGCCTCATCTTCAGTCCCTTTGGAAGCTAAACCTACAACATTTTTGTTTTGGTGAGCAACCCCAAAATAAGTTGCACCTACCTTTTCGACATAAAGCTCAATCAACTCACTCATCAACCCTAAAATCGACTACAAGAGATAAATTACTTCACTTAAATCCACTTTTTAATTTTGCGTAAGATGAACAATACAGTATTTCGGATTATTCGAGATTAAACTTAATAGTTTGTCTTGTGTTATCCCAAAGGAAAGGTGGAAATAATGGAAGGATATGGACCACAAATTCCAGCACCAGCTCAAGCTCCAAACGGCATATCATGGATTCCAGGCGCCACAACCATCGGCGTAGTATGCCATGACGGAGTGATTCTGGCCTCAGAAAAACGAGTCTCCTACGGTTACCTAATCACCAGTAAAGGCGGTAAAAAAGTCTTCAAAATAACCGACCAAATAGGCGTAGCATGCGCAGGCTTAGTCTCAGACATGCAAGTCTTAGCCCGCGATGTTGCAGCAAACGCAACTTTATTCACCATGGATGTTGGCAGAAAAATCAGCGTCCGCGCCGCTTCAAAACTAATGTCAAACATACTCTTCAACAGACGCATGGCACCACTAATTACCCAGACAATAGTTGCAGGAATAGACGACGAAGGACCCTCAATGTACGTGCTAGACGTTTTAGGATCAGTTCTACCCGATGATTACGCAGTTGTGGGTTCCGGAACAGAAATCGCCATAGCTGTTATCGAAGAAGGATACCGTAAAGAAATGAAAGTCGCCGAAGCAAAAGAGCTAGTATCCAGAGCAATTAAATCAGCTATAAGCAGAGACGCAATGAGCGGCGACGGAGTAGACTTCCTGATTATAACCAAGAAAGGCGTAACTGAAGAAACCATAAAATTCTAAACTATAACCTATCTTCTTTATTTCAGTCTTAACCACTTTCTAATGGCATATAGAGGGAAAAATTTGTCGTTTGAGCTTAGTGATGAAGAAGGAAGATTTCTCATTAAACTTACACGAGAAACTGTGAAAACATATTTAGAAACAGGAAAAACAATTAAGCCGCCGGAAAATACTCCAAAACGACTTTTTGAAAAATGCGGTGTTTTCGTCACTATAAGCACCGTTAGAATAGGAAAAAAAGATTTACGAGGATGTATTGGTTATCCCTATCCAACTACGCCATTAGTAGAAGCGGTAATTGATGCTGCAATTAATTCATCAACCCAAGATCCCCGCTTTCCACCCATATCCCTAAGGGAGCTGGAAAAAGTCGTATTTGAAATCAGTGTACTTACACCACCTGAATTAGTCGATGTTAAAAAACCCGAAGAATACAGCAACAAAATTAAAATCGGCGAAGACGGATTGATAGTCGAAAAAGGTTTCTACAAAGGATTACTTCTGCCACAAGTACCTATAGAATGGGGATGGACTGAAGAAGAATTCCTTTGCCAATGTTGCATCAAAGCAGGATTGCCACCTGATTCCTGGCTCACTAAAGGAAATAGAATCTACAAGTTTAGCGCCATAGTTTACGAAGAACAAAATCCCAAAGGCGAAATTAAAAGAAAGCACCTAACTGAAGTGTAAACTTAAGGTCACCACTTTATTTCTTCGATGATTTCAATCGAACGATTAATACCCTCAAATTTGTTAGAAATTTTATTTAAAGCTTCAGCGTTTTTCTTATAGACCCTGTAATTTACTTTGATTTCTTTTATGGCATTAATAAGTTGTTTTTTATTCTTTACAGTTATTGAACAATGCAGATTCTGAAGTTTCGCTGCATTTGCTAATTGTTCAGGTTGTGTCGGAATGCAAATACTGGGTTTTGCGTATTTGATGGTTTCAAAACAAGTTATATGGCCACCGCTAAAAATCACTATTGAGGCATTCTTCATGCACTCATGCCGTTCTGGCGCGGTTAACCATGGGTGCACGACACATCCATTGCTTCGCCCACTTTTCTTTTCCCCAGGCACACCTAAACTTATAACTCCTTGTTCTCCAAGCACCTCAAAGGCAGGAATTAACATTTGTAAAAGCTTTGCACGTGTTCCAAATGGTCCACTAACAGGAGCAAAAATATGAGAGCCCGCCCCCTCTACAGAAGTGGTGTCAAAAAAACTACCTACAAACTCCACTTTCTCCTTTACACCAATACTATTGATATTGCCTATATTGTATTCACAGACCGTATAGGGCGGCGGATTATCCGGAACAATCACTTTAGCACAGCCTATAGTGTATCGTTCGAGAAGTCTTTCACCTGGACCTAACAAAGCGGCAAACCCGTGACTGGGTCTAATTAAATTTGTTATATAGACCGCAGGAATTTTCCATTTATGAGCTAGACGTAATGCGTTAATGTCACCATCTGCAATTACCAAATCAGGCCTAATTTTGTAAATATCCTTTCGCAGGTCATAGTAGCGGTGGATTACTTCCATTGCGATAGAATTTTTGGTTTCAAATCTGTTTTTTTCATTATTGAAAAAGGATAAGGGGAAAAAAATGTTGACCATCGACGCTGAAGCGATTATACCGCTTGAATTCTCATACCATGCTACGGGCGTAGCGGGATATACATTTTTAAATTCCTTTTTCAACAACTGGTAAGCTTTTCCACCTGAGAAGAAAAACACTTCATGCCCACGGTTCTCTAAACGTTTACCTAATGCTATTGTCCGTGAAGCATGTCCTAACCCCAACTCAGAGCAGCTGTACAACAGTCGCATAACAAGAAGATGCAGGGGGAGCTTTATTTTTATTTATCTGTGAAATCTCCGAGAATAAGCTGAATCAAACGCTGTTTTTAAGAAGTTTAAGCAGAAAAACGTTTTAAGTGAAGCAACAGAGATTAGAAGTTATGTTTATTCCGCGTAAAGTCTTAGAAGCAAAATTGACACAACTTATTGCAGAAGACGTAGGACAGGGAGACGTAACAGCGGCAGCAATTGTCCCGCATGGAGTAAAAGCGAAAGCCGAAATCATAGTTAAAGGTAGTGGCGTTATAGCAGGCATAGAAGAAGCTACGGTCCTTGCAGAAACTTTAGGCCTAAAAGTAACACCAAGTGTTACCGACGGACAAGAAGTCAAACATGGACAAACACTCATAAAACTCTCAGGAGACGCCCGCACAATACTTACCGGCGAACGCACCATACTAAATTTGTTATCTCGCATGAGCGGAATAGCCACAACAACCAGAAAGCTAACTGAAAAATTACAAAGAATTGGTGTGAAAACCAGAGTCGCAGCTACACGCAAAACAGCATTAGGTTTTTTGTATTTTGATAAGAAAGCCGTGATGATAGGCGGCGGAGATGCACATAGGCTAAATTTGGATGACATGATTCTAATCAAAGATAACCATTTGGTTTTAGCTGGAAGCCTAGAGAACGCCTTAAAGAGAGCTAAAGAAAACGCTTCATTTAGCAAAAAAATCGAGGTAGAAATCACTCAACCAAAAGATGCCGTTAAAGCGGCACAGTTAGGTGCAGACATAATAATGTTTGATAATTTTACACCAAAACAAGTCAAAGAAGCGATAACGGGATTAAAGAAAGCCAAGCTATTTGGAAAAGTCCTACTTGAGGTCAGTGGAGGAATTAATGAAGAAAATCTGCAAGAATACGCCTCAGCTGAAGTTGATTTAATCAGCATGGGAGCACTAACTCACAGCGTAAAAGCCCTAGATATAAGCTTAGAAATTTTAGAAAAAGAGTAACCCTATTTTTTTGAAGGGCAGAAACTATATTCCGAATAAAAGGAAAATCAGCACTATTATATTCATCACTGAATGGGCTATTGCTGCAGTTACATAATTCCAACGATGATAAATAAAGCCTAATGCTAATCCACTTGTAAACGCGGCGATTATATACACAAGTTGAGGATCAAAATGGAACATCCCAAAAACAAATGCAGAAATAATTGCAGAGAGTATGAGAGAGTATCGCCTAATTGAAGAAGAGTTTGCTTTACTAAAAGCGCGAGTCAAAGAATTTTGAAGGAATCCACGGAACGCAAATTCTTCACAGATGCCAGCTAATGACAATGACGCTATCACTGCAATTAAACCAGCCGTAGATTTACTAAGTTCGGTAAGAAGAGTATTGGATTGTTCAATTGCCTCGCTGATTCCGAATATGCTGGTAAGCAAACCTGAAACGATAACATTTAGACCAAGCAGCAGACACCCAAAGACTATGCCTAATAAGACAAACTTGGGCTTGAAACTTAAGCCTATATAGTCTCTGATATTGACGCGTTTGCTAATTAAGTAAATTAGAGGAACCAGAAGTATCAGAATTTCGCCAATAACAAGCGCTGGAGCATTCCCAATTGTAAGAAGCATAGCGGCACCCAGAAAAGCGGATATAAAAAATGTCAGAAAGATAACTAAACCTGCTTCTAGTGGCGAAACTATGGGTTTTTGGTTCTCCAAATGATGACCTCGCTTAAGCTTGTCCTTACAAACAGACTAAAAGCTTTTGCTAAATTAGAACGACAAGAACAATAAAATATGTCAATTTAGAAGGAAATAATGTAATAATAGGCTTATTTTCCCAAGAACAGGATGAAATTTATAGAATAGTAGGCATCTCTTCTTATGACGAAAGTTATGCGCATCGGTTTTATTGTTAACCCCGTGGCAGGTATGGGAGGCAAAGTCGGATTAAAAGGCACTGACGGGGTTGTAAAAGAGGCTGTTGCCAAAGGCGCTTTACCAGTGGCTCCTTTGAGGGCAACGGAGTTCCTTATTGAACTCAAAAAGATCATGTATGAGTATAAATTTGATTTGTTAAGCTGCCCCTCCTTAATGGGAAAAGTAGAAGCAGAAAAAGCAGGTTTTCCTACTCAAGTGCTCTCTATAAAAGTAGGAAAGGAAACTAACGCAGAAGACACAAAAGAGGCAGTGAAACAGTTAACTGATGCTAAAGTGGATTTATTGGTTTTTGTAGGCGGAGATGGAACCGCCCGAGATATCCTTGACACAATGAAAGAAAAAAAAGATACCCCCGTTTTAGGTGTTCCTGCAGGAGTGAAAATGTATAGTGGTATATTCGCGGTCAATCCTGCTACTGCAGCAGAAGCAGTTATGGCTTTTGTTCAAGGGCGCGCCCAAATAGTAGATGCAGAAGTGATGGATGCTGATGAAAACGCGATTCGCAGAGACATTTTCGATGTGAAACTTCACGGTTACTTGAAAGGGCTTTCAGTTCCATCCCTGATGCAAGGCTATAAACAAGCATCTCCTGAAACTACAAATGAGAGAGAGAATCAAGCTGCTATAGCGAAATATGTGGTTGAAGAACTACCATCTAATACTACACTTATCCTTGGTCCAGGAACCACAGTTGAGCATATAGCAGAAAAAATAGGAATAAAAAAGACATTACTGGGAGTAGACATATACCACAATGGCAAAGTTGTGCTTGACGTAGACGAAAAAACTTTGTTAGAAACAATTAAAGATTGGAGTAATACCTGGTTAATTTTATCACCTATTGGACATCAGGGAATCTTGTTGGGCAGAGGTAACCAGCAGATTAGCTCACAAGTGATTAGGAAATTGCAAAGAAAACATATCGTCGTCGTAGCAACAATACATAAACTTCGCGGGATAGAAGGGGGAATGCTCCGGGTGGATACTGGAGATTCAGAATTAGATGCCACACTCAAAGGTAACATTAGGGTAGTAGTAGACTACCAGATGGGAGTCCAAATACAAGTCCAATAAAGCATGCGATGAAAAACCAAATTCTTGTCAAAATTAACGACGGTTTCTGCGTTATGGTTATATGCAGCAATATTGAAACAGAGTGGAGAGATAGTTATGTCTGATACTGGGGTAACAGTTAAGAAAAATGATGACTTCTCCGAATGGTACACGGAGGTTGTCCTGAAATCAGGACTTGCAGATTATGCACCTGTAAAAGGGTGTATGATTATTCGTGAAGACGCAATAGCCATGTGGGAAAAGATACAAGAAATTCTTAATAAAAAAATTAAGGCAACAGGGCACAAAAACGTCTACTTTCCTATGTTCATACCAGA
>CAZQTZ010000018.1:0-18862 GCA_964596465.1 uncultured Candidatus Bathyarchaeia archaeon
ATACCAAAAACAAACCCAAAACCAACAACCACCCAAAAAACAACATAACCAAACCCGAAATACCGCCAAAAACAGACTATAACAAGCAAACCCTAAACAAATAACTACAAAAAAACATCTGTACAACAAAAACACAAAAACCCCCAAAAACAACATAACAAAATACAAACCAACTACAAAACAAAAACATTCTCTAACAAAAAAAACCAATACAAATTCAACAACTAAAAGAAAAACAGCAATAACCTAAAAAGACGAAAACAGCCTTTTCACGCCTAATCTCGCCGTAGCCTAAGCTAAATTCTAGCCCCAAATCAGAAAAACAGATAAAAACAAGCGTCCAGAAAAAATAAAAAAAGTAACGGATGTTGTTTTAACAGAGCAAAAAAATTGAAACATATTTCCCCAAAAATTGGGGAGGCAGCGATTAAACATATTTTTGTTCTTTATAGCAGTACCATCTTTGATATTGTTGAATGTAAGTTAAAGGATTACCACAAGTCGGACAAACTGGTATAGTCTGAGGAGGCGGAGGAGGAGGCGGAGGAGGAGGATACATTGTATCTTGAACAACTGCTTGATTAATTTGCGTTGTTTTTATTGCCGAGTTAATGGCATTAACCCAATCCTCGTTTTTGGAAAACCCACTACCAAAAATATAGGAGTGAACAGGTTTTTGCCCAAAACCGCTGCCGCCATCAACTCTCAGATAAGCTCCACCCATTTTCCTTGCTGTTTCTACGCGCGTAATTTCCTGAAGGGGAATATAGTAACTTCCTTCATACTTCATTAGATCATCAATCTCTGCTTTTGAGATGCTCTTCTCAACTGCACGCGCAGCAAGTGCACCACCAAACATCCAAGCCGCTGCTCTGGAGGCCCCGCCTTTAGAAATATAAACTAACCTGCGATTAGTCAGTATTAAAGTACCGACCTCGGCAAAAGCACCTGCTCTCAAACCAACAGTTGGAGGAGACTCAGAATTATATTCTTTAACACCTGCTTCTTGCATAATAATTACTTCAGTTTCGGACAAGAACTCGCCTCAACGATATATTAAGAAAATGTAGTTTTATATTTATGCATAAGCTTTTAAAAAACAAAAATATATTCTGTCTCATAATATTGCAAAATCTTTGAGGTAGATTGCATGCAGGATTTTGAAAAACTCGGAGTCTTTTACTTAGGTCGGGGCTATGATTTAGCAAGCAAGTCCAAATTGGAAGACCTACTACTTTACGATTCTAAAGATTTAGTCACTCACGCCGTATGCATCGGTATGACTGGGAGTGGAAAAACAGGATTATGTGTTGACCTCATAGAAGAGGCAGCACTCGACAATGTACCCTCAATAATAATTGATCCGAAAGGAGACATCACAAATTTACTCCTAACTTTTCCGAATTTACAACCAGAGGACTTTTTGCCCTGGATAAACCCCGACGATGCGCTTAAGAAAGGACTCTCCCAACAAGAATTTGCAGCCCAGCAAGCTACCCTATGGAAAGACGGATTGATGAAATGGGGTCAAGACGGAAAACGTATCGAACGCCTGCGCGCAGCAGCAGATTTTTGCATCTATACACCAGGAAGCAACGCAGGAATGCCAATATCAATCTTAAAATCATTCGGAGCGCCTCCGCCAGAACTTAGAGAAGATACAGAACTTCTACAGGAACGAATAAACACAACAGCTACTAGTCTGCTCTCGCTTTTAGGCATAGAAGCAGATCCTATCCGTTCAAGAGAACACATCCTCATTTCAAATATCTTTTCAAACGCTTGGCAAAAAGGCGAAGACCTAGACTTAGGTCAACTAATCCAGCTCATCCAAACACCACCCCTAAAACGCATCGGAGTCTTAGATATAGAGTCATTTTATCCCTCTAAAGAACGATTCTCACTCGCTATGCAACTGAACAATCTTCTCGCAGCCCCTGGTTTTAGCCTGTGGCTTGAAGGAGACGCACTATACATAAATGGACTACTTCACTCCCCTAGCGGTAAACCAAAAATCTCCATATTCTACATAGCTCATTTAAGCGATACCCAACGCATGTTCTTTGTTTCCCTCTTACTAAACCAAATAGTAGGCTGGATGCGAACCCAATCCGGAACCACAAGCCTACGATCAATCCTATACATAGACGAAGTCTTCGGATACCTACCCCCCGTCGCAAATCCACCATCAAAATTACCATTCATAACACTACTAAAACAAGCACGTGCCTTCGGATTAGGATTGGTTTTAGCCACGCAAAACCCTGTCGACTTAGATTACAAAGCCCTTTCAAACGCAGGCACATGGTTCCTTGGGCGACTGCAAACAGAGCGCGACAAAGAACGAGTCCTAGATGGACTAGAGGGCGCCGCAGTTTCCAGCCAAAAACAATTCAGCCGAAAAGCCTTCGAACAAATCCTCGCAGGATTAGGAAACAGAGTATTCCTTATGAACAATGTGCATGAAGATGAACCGGTAATCTTTGAAACCCGATGGGCCATGTCATATTTACGCGGACCATTAACCAGAGAACAAATCAAAATATTAGTAGAACCAACTAAAAAACAACAAACACGATTAAGTCCCCCTCTACCATCGAGAACTGAGAACCTTTCTACAACTTCAGCTTCAGCAAGTAACGTGATAAAAAGTTCTAAAAAGCCATTAGTACCACCTGATATCTCAGAGTTCTTTGTTCCCCTTAAACCAGAAGCCGAAAAGGAGAACAATCTAGCATATAGACCACTAATAGTTGGGGCAGCGCAAATACGTTTCACTGACTCAAAAACCAAAGTTGACGCAACGACAGAAAAGGTGTTTTTCACCCCCATTAGCGATGACCCTCTGCCGGTAAATTGGGATGAAGCTGAAGAGTCAAACATAAAAGTCTCTGATCTTAAGACAACCCCAGCAGGGAATTATGATTATAACAATTTGCCCTCTGCTGCGTTGAAAAAGCAGAATTATAAAGATTGGGAAAAAGATTTTGCGAATTTTCTTTTTAGAACACAAAAGATTCAGCTATTAAGAAGCCCATCTTTAAACGAGGTCTCTAGGTACGGAGAGTCTGAACGCGATTTTAGAGCTAGACTACAGCAGACTTCAAGAGAGAAACGTGATGAACAAGCAGAAAAACTCAGAGACAAATACAATTCTTCATTTAGACGCTTAGATGAGAAAATCAGAAAAGCAGAAATTAAACTTGAAGAACAAAAAGCACAAGCAAGAAGTGAAAAGTACAATGTTGCCGCATCATTCGGAGATGCATTATTAGGCTCTTTTCTTGGAAGAAGATCAAGCAGTCGAGCATCAAGAGCTACAAGAGCAATATCTAGAAGCATGAAAGAATCAAGAGACAAACAAAACGCCCAAGAGGACTTAAAAGCGCTGCAAAAACAAAGAAAAGAACTCGAAGACCAATTCAAAGCTGAAGTAAAAGAAATGGAAATAAAGAATAATCCAATCACTGAGACATTAGATACCGTGCAAATTTTGCCTACAAAAACCAATATTTCAATCCGACTCCTAGCCCTTGCATGGAAAACCTGATAACCCAACCCTAATTCTCCATATTTCTTAGTTCAAAAGATAAAAAAATGCCGTTTATAGAAAAACCCAAAGAGCATAATTTTATTAACCAAGCTGAATAAGTTGATTTGGTGATTCCATGCCTGAACCAGTATTTGAATGGTACAAAGATGCAAAAGGAAAATTTAGATTCCGTTTGAAAGCAGGAAACGGAGAAATCATTGCTGTTAGCGAAGCATATACAACCAAAGACTCATGCGCTAACGGTATTGAATCAGTTAAAAAGAACGCTCCCATAGCGAAAGTAGTAGAAAAGGAAAATTAGCCCAAATTAATGGCTTAATCACTTTTCTCCTTCTTTTTTTGCTCTAAACTAAAAACAAAGACTTTTAAGCAGTTATTCACTAATAAAACACGGAGCCATATTATAATGTCATTTTTAAAAGACGCAAAGAAGAAAGTTGAAGGAGAAGCAAAAAAAGCCGCAGAAACAGCCAAAAAAGCAGGAGCCAAAGGCGCAGAAGAAGCAAAAAAAGCCGCAACTAAAGGAGCCCAAGAAGCAAAAAAAGCAGGAGCCAAAGGCGCAGAAGAAGCAAAAAAAGCTACTCAAAAATTAAAGAAAAAATTATAAGCTCATGAATCTTTCTTAATTCTCCCTTTTCTTTTTTACAATTTTACTATAATAAGATCTTACATTTTAGAGCGTGAATTCCCAGAGGTATTTTGGAAAAACTGAAAATTTTTTTAAGGCGTTTCTGGCTGCAACATACCAAATCTATTTCCTTCAGGATCAGAAGCCAAGGCAACATATCCAACGCCAGTAACAGTTTGTTTTGGAATGAGTATCTTTCCGCCAAGATTGGTAACTTTTATGATATATTCATCTATATTTTCCACTAAGATATAGTTAACTGGAGCAGAGTCTTTTTGGTCAGGTTGCTTAGGAAGTAAACCTCCGTTTACGCCGGGTCTTTGAAGCATGCCATTATCGTCTGTGGGAACAGTGTGAATAATCCAGTAATCCATATCACCTGCGGGAGAATTAGTTATTTTCCAGTTAAACAGGTTCTCGTAAAATTTTTTCAAAATTTGAATGTTACTTGCCGGTATTTCAAAGTGAACAATTGTATGATCCATAATCAATTTTCACCTCCTCTTTGCGAGGCCTAACTGTAGAGAATATTCACTAAATATCGAAGAGCAGACTAGTTATTTTATTTTACCATTTATTATAAAAATAAGAAAAGACAGTGCTTGCATTGGAGAAGGGAAGCAGACATAACGCAAGCACTGCTTACCGCATCTTGGTTATAAGTTTATTTTACTCTTAATATTTTTTGAGAACTATACTTTGCCTTATTGCAAAGTTAGTCGATATTCACCAATCCAGAATTTAGAACAACAAATAAAAGCCAAAAAATAGCAGGAATAAAAGCGTTGTAAATTTGCGATCCAAATGATTACAACATTAAGACAAAATTGAACCGCCTAGAAGAGCTGCTCTAAAGGGGTCAAAATGAACTGAGCAGCTGAATCAAAAAGCAAACAAGTGCAGCCTTGCAAATAAACCCTGAATGCTATTTACAGATGTTACTAAAAAAGAAGAATAAGAGGATGCTTGCAGGCTAATCGATTTATTGAACTAAGTTTTTGTACATTTGGTCAGTTAATAATCCGTATATGTATTTGTCAAATCTTACCCATCCGGGATCGTTTTCATTATTGTAGCCATATTGGTTTGCTTTGTCAATGTCGGGCAGATTATTGAATCCTTTCTTAGCTAGAATATGGGTTATAGCATGATAGAACTCGTGGACTAGAGCAGTTGCTGTTCGAGTTTTCCAGTTAGCTTCTACGCCCCACCATTTTATAGAATCACCAAATGCTACTCCAATAAAGGGAACGTTCCTTGTTTTATTGGATGCAGGAAAAGTGGCGCCGCCATAGATTGTTTTGGTATTTTGTATGTCATAAATAATAATTTGTACTGCAACATTCATCGGAAGTTTGGCTAGGGTCTCGGGTCGAACATACCAAGGATCTACAAAAGAGCACCCGTCGGTGTTGGGAAAAATATGATACTCATCAAGGGCTAACGGAGGATATTTATTCATAGTTATTTGTAAATCCAGCTTACTATTTGCTTGAACAAAATTTTGAAATTCGGAGACTGCTTCATCTACATTAAAGTATGTAGGGGCGCCAAAGATTGTTACTCCAATTTTCATGGCATATCGTGCTTGAACAGGTTGAGCTTGTTTAGGTTGAACTGGCGGACGAGAAGGCTGCTGAGGCTGTAGACGTCTAAACGCATCCCAATTAATTCTTGGAGGAAATCGTTCATCGCTCATAATTTAGCACTCAGTGAAACTTACTCTTAAGTTCTTTGTAAATCTTTTATTCGCTTTCTAAAGAACAGGGGGATATACAAGAATTCTTGAGTATAAAATATATTATAGAAATCTTAAGATTCAAGCCTCAAGCGCAGAATTTAAAAAGGAATCCCCCAAAAAGTTTTAAAAACAAAACAACAGTAATTGGTAAACCGATAATATATGAAAATAAAAATCATATTCTTCATAGGCACTTTAATCCTTCTTCTCACGACTTTAGCAGGGACAGCTTTAGCTGTAGATGTTACCGTAGGAGTCTCAAAAGGAGACACGTTTACCTTTGACCACAAATGCTATTTTACTTCAGACAATCCTAATGCCGAAATTCCACCGGACTTCGCAGAAATCAACCAGACGGACTGGTTTAGACTTAGAATCAACGAAGTTTCTCAATACATAGTAGAATATGACACAACCCTACACTATCGCAATGGAACAGAAATAATTGGAAACGCAACCATGAACATTGGATCAGGAGACATCGAATGGGAAGATAGTTTTGGATTACAACCCATAGTCTTCTATATGATCGCTGCAAATCTTGCACCAAACAACAATATCTTTCCATTAGACATGTATAGCGATAAAGTTGCCGAAACCTCAATACGCACTTATGAAAACGGACAAAGAGAAACAAACAGCTTTACAAATTTTTATGGTGATGAAATCAACTCTTCAGAATACCTTCAATACTTTGATAAAGCCACCGGAATCCTAGTCGAATTAACCCGCAACATCCACCAGACAATGGGAGATTACTCAAGAACCCTAACAGAAAAAGTCACACTCAGAGAGTCATCCACATGGGTTGTACCAGAATTCGCGCCAATTATGTTACCGCTTGTCATGATAATGGCATCGTTAATTGTATTATTAATAACAAAGAAGAAAAAATAACAATCACAGGGAAAATCCCTAAACACCCTTTTTTAGCTTATAATCTTATATTTTTAGGCATTGAGCTAACTAAGCTTATTCAATTTTGTCCTAAACAACAACTTGATAATTCAAGATAGCAACGTACATAAAAACCTCTAAAAGTTCAATACCTAAAAAGGATGGGGATTTAAAGTTCATCCCTGCTAATTTAGATTTAAGCGGGTGGCGGAGGAGGCGGAGGTATTTGTGCAGCAGATTTCGCAGCAGCTTTATCGTAGAGAACGCCGATGGCTCTTGTAAAGATTATTGCGGGCAACACAAAGAGAATAGACATTAACACTACACATAAGAGAAGTTCAAGATAGAGCCCATAATGACCGCGGATGCTTACAAAACCCATTATTGACCCAACTATAAGCGCTTCGATTAAAGCAACTATGAAGTAGCAAAGAACAAACGCAATATACTTTGGCCAACCGATATTTTGGATTCGATTTAGTATACCCTGGAGATCAAATGCCTTCATAAAAGACCCTTGTTTGACCATATTTACAATGCTCATTAGCGCAAATAACCCAAAAATGAAAACAACTACTAAAAATCCGATTAGAGGCAACATATAGTACCTTCGAGTGCCCGGAGATAATAACAGAACCATCAGCGCGCTGAACGGCTCCAAACCTACAATAGAGGTTAGAATAAAAATCACCACTAACCAAACAACAACTAACACCATTATTTTAAGACCGAAAATGAATAATTCACCAAATTTTTCGAATTTAGGCACCGATTTTGATGTTAAATCATCCTTCAGTATCTTTCCGAGAAAACCAACGGTGATAAAATCTAATAACGGTATAATAGAGATTAAAATCAACGTTAAGAGTTCACGAGGTCTTTGAAACAAATATTTTGTATAACTGAAAGATTCTTTTAATTCGTCCAACATAGTCATATTGCCTTTCCCCTTTCCCTGTAGCCCCTTTTTCTTAGCTTCTACAATATAAATTTTTGTAATTTGGATTTTTTATTTAATACAGAAAACCATGAATTACAAGGAATATAATTATTTTTAAAAGAATAAACATCAGAAGTTTGGAATCTAATCGTGTAACGGAGCTAATATTTTACTCTGGACAATTTTAGGCTATTTTGTTTTAGCGATTACACCATCCTTTATCACTATTTGTCTTTCGGCATATGCTGCCATATCCTGTTCATGAGTGATGAGGATAATAGTGGTTTTTGTTTCTTCATGGAATTTTTTAAGTAACTCCATAACTTGCCTTCCTGTTACAGAGTCCAAATCTCCAGTCGGCTCATCAGCAAAAATAACTTTAGGACGGTTAGTTAATGCTCGCGCGATTGCTACTCTTTGCATCTGACCTCCGCTTAGAGTGGCTGGGAACTGTTTAGCCTGATTGCTAAGCCCTACTCCTTCAAGGAGACTTTCTATACGATCCTTCAATTCCTTACTTAATCCTGCTAAATCAGAAGGTAAACTGATGTTTTCACGGGCATTAAAATGAGGCAACAACGCGTAACTTTGGAATATGAATCCCATTTCTAATAATCTGGCTTTTGATTTAGCTGAGTCATCCATTTTATGCAGGTTTTCCTTGCGAAACATCACTACACCATAGTCAGGCGCATCAAGCCCAGCCATACAGTTTAGAAGGGTAGTTTTACCCGCTCCAGAATTCCCAACAATAGCAAGGAATTCTCCTTCCTTCACATCAAGATTTACACCCCGAAGGGCATAAACTGTGGTTTTGCCCAGATTGTAGTTTTTAGATAACCCACGTACTGTAATTATACTGTCAGCATCTAAATCAGCTAATTCTATAGCTTGCTCATCAAAAAGTTGCTTGTTAAAGCTAAAATATGGAATATCTAATCCAAAAAAGTCTGACCACCTTTTCAACAACTCAGCTTCAACAAACAACTCAGTGCTTATCTCAGCAACTGGTAAGAGAGATTTTCTAAAGTCATCAATTGACTCGATAACTACAATTCCATTTTCATGATCAACTAAGTAATCACGAAGATAAATTTGGCAACGATCAATTTTTCGATGAGCCTTAGCAAGCAAACTCTTTCCTTGTTCGATTTTTAACGCCATCTCTGCAAGACAGGAATTTAGGTCTATAACATCATTTTTGAAGTTAAACGGAACGATTGAATCATTTACACCTTCAAAGAGGGCAAAAATTCGAGACAGCAAAGGCTCTGTGCTCTGTAGCGTACTAAGTTTAGCCGCTAAAATCCGGAAGAACAGTTCCAACTTCTTTTGAAGTTTAGGATTTTTAGTTTTATAATGTGTCCCTTTCACTATTGTTTCTAATTTTTCAAGGACACTGTATAAGTCTTCTAGACGTTTTATTGTTGGATTTAAGAAAGCAGAAAAGAAGTTCGCTACAAGTAATTTGTCAACTAATTGATCTACATCTATTACTTTGCCGTTTAATGACCCTGAGAATAGGGGAGAAGCTAAACCTGAAAGGAAAAAGCGGTATCGTTGTTGTTCGGCAAAATCCCATAAGGTTACATAACTTTTTATTTGGATTTCATGATAGCTACTTGGCAATTCTTTAATTATCTTCTTTAATTGAGAATCAAAGAGTTTTAAAAGTTTAGAATCAACCTCTTTAATAAAATCTCGAACGATATCTGAGGTTTCTTCCATTTCCTGATCATTCTTAATTTTCTGATTAAGTCTAGACTCGTTATCGCTGTAATATTTCTTAAAATGCTGATAGGGTAGGCCTGTTTCTATCTTTTCAACTATTTTCTGCTCCACAACTCCCTGTTTCTCAACAGATAAAATTAAGAATGAGGTTACTTCTTGACTAGACAAGGCCTTATTTGGAATCTGCAATATCTTCTTACAGTCAGAAATTAACCTCTTCTGTAAAGTTGCATTAGTTGATTGTATCGATTTATCTATTAATCCGGATATGTAGACTTTCATTGAGTTTCCTCCTTATGCTTGAGGCGCAATTGCTCAAAGTTGGAGATTTTTCCATCTGCCATGTGAACAATATAGTCACATTGCTCAGCAATCCAGCGGCTATGAGTTACTAAGACAAGCGTTTGACGGTTAATTTTGTTTATACGACGGAAAAGAGCCATTATTTCGGTGCTGGTGGCAGAATCTAAATCACCAGTGGGTTCATCACCTAAAATGATTGCAGGTTGAGTAATTAGGGCACGAGCGATGGCGATTCTTTGTTGTTGTCCTCCTGAAAGCTCAGAAGGTAGATGGTATAATCTGTCGCCCATTCCTACTTCTCTTAAAAGCATTTTTGCCTGTTCGCGAGCAACGCCTGCTTTAATTCCTTTAAGTAACAATGGGGTTTCAACATTTTCAACGGCAGATAAAAACGGAAAGAGATTGAATAGTTGAAAGATAAAACCAATATTGTCTCGTCTAAAGGCAGTCATTTGGCCATCTGAAAGTTTAGCTGTATCAATCCGGTCAATAATGATTTTTCCTTCAGAACTGCGATCAAGATGACCTATCATGTTCAGGAGTGTTGTCTTGCCACATCCTGATGGCCCCATAATCGCCATCATATCGCCCTTATTAACTGTTAAGTCTAATCCGCGTATAGCATGAACCTCTTTTGATTTTCCTTCATCGTATTTCTTGTGTAGCCCAGAAATGACTAGAATCGGTTCTTTATTTTTTGAAGTAGAGGATTGCTTTTGCTTTTGTGTTTTTATCGCCATATTTTTCCGCTCCTTAACCTACGTATCTTAAAGCCTCTGCAGGAGGTATTCTTGATGCATACCATCCTGGAATCGCACCTGCGCCAATAGCGATTAAGGTAATTAATCCCAAGTACACTCCGATGTCGCCCCATGGAATTATCAGGGTAGAACTTTGCATGTTAGCAAATCCTACACTGATTAGTAATCCGTTAGCCACTCCGATAGCCACCCCGATTATGCCAAGGACTACCAACTCTAGCAGTACTGAAATCATAACTTGCGTTCTCGGAAAACCGATTGCCCGCATCATACCAATTTCCCGCTTTCTCTCCGCAACATTTCGTATAGAAATCACCGCCATGCCTATTGCGCCTATGACAAGCCCAAAAGTAACATAGATTTGCAGGAAGGAAACAACCCGTTCAATCATTTCTGTAGAGGATTCAACTCTAGAGGAGAGCATTGAGGCGCTGGCGACATAGAAATTGTCTTCTGCCAAGAGACGATACCCCTGATTGTTTGTGTTAGTGAAGGTTTCGATAGCTTGCGCGACTGAATCAAGTTTGGGATCATCGATATTATATGAGGTTTTTATCAGGAAATAGTCATATTGATCAACTGTTCTGGATATTGAGGTTTTACCGTTTGCTTCTGCAAGGAAATTGGTTTGATTCGCCCAGTATTCAGGAAGGTATATTTTTCCCAGCAATTCGACATAATCAAAGTCACCTTCAAGAGATAAAATATTAAATGAAGATAATGGAAAGCCTCCTGCGCGTTCAGAATCTAAACGACCAGCCACTGTGAACGCCTGATAAATTGGCGCGCCGTAATCAGTGTTATTCATTGGTATCCAGATTTGCAAACCAATCGGCAGGATAAAAGAGTCAGTAAAAACTATTGGATTCTTAATGACTGCCCCATTTTCATCCCGTAGCATTTCAACCCCTTCCAGAACATTTCCTGAGTAGCCACCTAACGTAGAGACATCTATGTCATTTAATTCGCGGTCCTCCGAGAGGAGAGCAGACAAGGACACGTTATAAGCAGCCATGGTGTAGGAGGAATCAAAGAATAAATCCCAGGCTTGCTTAGACATTTCTTTAAGTTGCTCAGCAGTTACTTCCGACTCTTCAGGTTGACTTATTGAATCTGGGAAATTGCTTAGATAGAACGGATACCGCCAATCAGAGACAGATGCATCAGTTATGTTGCCTCGGATTTGATATGAGGTGATTTCGCCATAGCCTATAGGCAGCATATCTCTTTGTGCACTGAAGATAGCTGAAGTAGGGTTATTTACGGCTATAAACTTAGTATAATCTGTTTTTGTCTTGTACGTTTTAAACGCTATCACATCAGTTATGTGACTATCAAGTTTATACAATTCTTGTGTGTAAGAGGTCCCGGCTATTTGTGCTTCAGCCTTATTTAGGAAAACAATCAGGTCTACTCCCATTGCGTCTTCTTCGGTTGCGACAACTGAACTTAGATTCGTTGGTACAAGAGTTGCAACCGTGACGTTTAATGTTAGAATAACTGCGAAGATTGCGAAAGTTAGAGTTGAACGTGTCTTATGAGAAGAGATTAATGCAGGTGCAATTTGTCCAACTCCTTTTACACCCTTGATTTTAACCAGCACACTTCTTAGGGCACTCATAACTGGGGGCAGGTTAATTGCTACAAACAGAACAGAACCTACGACTATTTCCATTACACCTATAATTAGAATGTCTGAGGCTAAACCGGAGATGTCAGTAATCCATTCGCCCATTGCGAAGATGAACAGAAATGCGGGCGTAGCCCAGAGAGTGATAGCGGTGAAGTTTAAGGCTTTCACATAGCCAACGAAACGAGAAAGCACAAGGCCTAAGCCTGAAAATAGCAGTCCTGCGCCGATGAGGATGTTTTGCCACTCAGTTAAAGTATCCCAGCCTTCAAGGGTCCAAATGAATTGGCAGTTTTTATCAATAACACCATTAATCAGGAGAAATAGACTACCGGCAGCCACTAATATTACGCCTATCGAAACCAGATTTCGACCAGATTTCTTTTCAAAAGAGCTCTTAATCCCTCGAAGAGCATCAACAATGTTAACTCGAGACGCTCTTAAGGCTGGTAACAAGCCAGTTACTACTCCAAACGCTACACCAATTATTACGGATAGAATCACAATTTGCGGAGAGACTATTGGTTTGACACTTGCCGCACCAGTACCGAATAAGTCAATGAGGTAAAGAGCAACCGCTTGGCCAAATCCTAAACCGCCAAGTAAACCGAGCAAACCGCCTAATATACCCTGGAACATGTTCTCTATCATTATGGCTTGGAAAATGCCTCTTCGATTTTCTCCGACCGCGCGCAAAACTCCAGTCTGGAATTCTCGGTCCTCTACGCTCATAAGCTGAACATTAGTGATAAGTAAAACTCCGGTAATCATTACAAGAAGACCTAAAGCAGCTAGCATTGTTGAAAGAAGGGTCATAACTATTTCGGAAACACTAAAGAAAGTCAAACGGCTGGAATTTACACTATAAATCTTAGTTATGCTACCATTAGCATCTGCTTTTTCAGGAATCGCTGCTTTAAGCAAATCCACTTGTTCTTGAAGGTAAGCTTTGTCTATTTCTTTAGCGAAGTGATCGGTTTGTAGAGCCACTAAATAAGAGCCTACGAAGTCAGTTCTACGTGTAATATCTTGCAGGCTTCTCCATTGCTGAAGATCCTCAATAGACATAACCATTCGATATTGAGAACCAATACCAGGGCGACTTGAATCAAAAACTCCGGTTACGGTAAAGTTTACGCGTTCGATACTATAATTGGGTATGGCAGTAACTGCCCCGGTTAATGGATCAATCATTATATTGGCTGTAACATTAGTAAATTCAACGGTTACAGAGACTGGAAGGGTAACATCTTTCTCTAAACCCAGATTCTCAGCTAATTTACTCGATAACAAAACACTTGAATTATCAGTCAAATAATCGGCAAGGTTCATTTCTGCTCCTGAATGCCAATTATAAAAGGAACCGAAAACTTTTGGATAAACAGCAGGTATCCCCGCTATCTTCACAGAGGAATCAAACTGCGACTCATACATTATAGGAATATCCATCGTTAATTCTGGCAAAATTCCAAGGGCATTAGGAACCAAATTAGCTATTTCTGACTCATCTGTAGCCGCCAGATACCCTCCCGTAGTAGAGTTTGTTATTCTGAAGTCAACTTCACCCTCATTTTGAAGAAGGCTAGTCAGAAAAGCGTTCTCTAATGTGTCGGTTGTAATTTGAATCCCGACTAGTAATGTAACTCCGAGAGTAACAGCTAAGATGGCGCTAAGATTCTTTGTCTTTCGCCTCGTTAATGACCTTTTTGCTACCATAAAACTAGATTTTAAAACCATACCTAACGACCTTTATCGTCTTTTCTTAATTTTTGCGGACTATCCACATCGTGATTTTTTCCTTGAACAAAATTCTCATCAATTCTACATGCGATAGTTTCAAGTTCATCAGCACATTTGTTAAGTATCTTACTGATTTGTCTTGAATCTTGTTCGGTTAATTGATAATTGCTCATTGTGCGTAGATTCAACAGAGTGATAACTACTCTTTTGGCGGCGTCTCTGGTTCCGGAAATGATCTTTTCATCATTAGGATCAAACTGGAATCCGCTGATAAGAGTGGGTATGAGAAATTCCAATTTGTTCAACATACCTTGCCCGAAATCAATCTGTTTTTCAAAGAACATTTTTCCTTTAGGTGTGAGAGTGTATCGTTTTGTTCCTGTTTCTTCGCTGGGTGACTCGACTGTGTAGCCTTTTTCCTGGAGGCGCGCAAGAAGAGGATATATAGATCCGGAACTTGGCTTCCATCGTCCGTTTGTTTCTTTTTCAATAACCTCGACTATTTCTGATCCCGACATTGGCCTATTTGTGAGCATATTTAGAACTAAAAAACGAAGGAATCCTCTTGGAACGCCATCTGTTTGCATGATCCATTTTTCGACCATAAATGTCGCCAGCGATATCGCCTAAGATATCGTATTCGACATATAACCATTATGAATCCATAATCCAAAAAGTCACCACCGCCCAAAACAAAACTTGGTTAAAGCGCCACCCTTTTTATTCTTAATAAAATCAGAAGATGCTCTTGAAGAAAATTTATTGAAAAAAATTTTTGCAAATTAATTTATTATGCTAAAGACTGTTTGTCCTTAAGCAAGTATGGTGAGAGATTTGAAAGCGGTTGTTCTCTACGCAAGCAAAACTGGCAATACGGGAAAGGTTGCAAAGGAGATAGCGGCAGAGTTACATTGTGAGTCAAGGCAAATATCTAAGGCAAACTCGACTTCGGACTTGAATCTAGAGAATTATGATTTAATTTTCATCGGCACAGGTATTCGAGCTGGAAATCCTAATGAAGAGCTAATAGATTACCTAAGGACCATTAATCTAAAAGACCCTAAACCCTATGCAATCTTTGTAACTTGGGGAGGGGCAGGAAAAACCGACCAGGCTGTAATCAGCAAACTTAAGGATATTCTTGAATCTAAAGGTCAAAAAGTGATTGGCGACTATTTCTTTTGCTACGGAGGCTGGCAATTTGCATTGCTACGGAGAGGACACCCGAACAACGAGGATTTTAAAGCAGCGAGGAACTGGGCTAAAAACATAGTCGACAATGTACATTAGCCGTTTAACAGATTTAGTATAAGTTACCTATTTTGAGACTTCTACTGACCGTTTTTGCGGCAAAATAGGAGATAGGTATAGTGTAGATTGGAACTGTGATGTTGAAGAAGATTATACCAGGCATTAATCCGAATATAAAAGCGTCTGTAAAGATTTGTCCTGTTGCGAAAGGCAAAAAGAACCGGTACATTACATAATCTACAAGCGGCATAATCAGGGTTCGGGATAGTGTTCCAAAAACCGTGAAATATAGAGCTTGCTTTTTCCAGGAGTCTCCTTTTTGAAAAAACTTTCTAATGATATAGTTGGCTAGACTAAGACCTAGCAGAACCACTAGCATTAATGCTATCATCCAAGGAAATCCAAAGATTCCCGATGGACCAGGAAATAGGGCAATATATCCCACAGAAAACAAGGCGGATGCAGAAAAAGCTGCTTTAAAACCAAACAAAAAGAACAAAACAATAAGGGGTATTTCCCATATGCGATAATATTGGGCGGGCCAGAATAATGTCGGAATCCTGATTGGACTTATTACCAAGGCAAGAGCAGCGAAGATAATGATCGCGGCGATAGTTTTAGTGCTAGTGTCCATAATAGGCATATGCTATCTACAAAATAACTATTTATCTTTTCACAAACAAACCTAACCTTTAAACAAATATACGCTAAGAAGAGAAGGGAACTTTCACAAAGAAATGGCATTCCATTGGCTAAAGCGGTACTTAACTATTTGAGAAATGACTAACAGCTTTGCACAAGACAAGCATGCTCATTGCAATTGCCTTTTTGGTTAATTCTTTCAAGACCAGATCATTAGTCACATAGCCATTTTTGAAATTTTCAAACACTAATATGTATTCCTTGTATGCGTTTAGGGCTAGCCAGGTTACTAACATATCGATTTTCCAATTTATCTGGGGGGTTTTGCTCCAATCACTAATCCTTAATGAATTAGGGGTCATTTCATCTTTGGTTAGCCATTTTAATAATAGTGATTTGGTTTCAGTTTGAAATTCTGGATCATTTCTCCAAATCGGGATTCTGTTATCCAATTCTGTTTCATATCGGTTATGCCAGTTTCCGCATAAACCTGCCGCGTGATGAGGGATACTAGCATCTTGGATTGCGTGCATAACTGGACCTAAATATTTGGGAACTGATTCAGCTAAATACTTATTGAAGTAGAATCGGGCCATATTGTCTACAGGCATGAAAACGCTGTAGGGAACCCCTTTTTCTTTTGCTCCGACTGATTTAGCCAGGGGGAATCTTGCTTTAGCTTCTTCTTCAATGCTTTTGTAAAGACCCTTATCACCAAAGAAGGAATAGCGCTCTATAGATGGGGAACAGTGGTTGTACCAAGTGTGACCAGGAGCGTGAACGTATTCATCGTTGAACCACCAGTTAATGGCTTCATCTACTTTGATAGATAAGCCGATTTTGTTTGTGATTTTTGTTATGAATTGAGCCCAGGAATTGGATGTAGCTTCTCCAACTGCTTGATACTGGTCTTTAGATGCTGACCCGTATCTAAAACTATAGCCATCATAGTCATCAAATAATCCAGGTCCTTTTTTTATGTCAATAAAATGGTTGAAAGAGGTGAAATAATAGTCCTCTTCAAGCACACGTGCTTTCTTATGAGGTTTATCGTCAATAATCCACTTTTCCTCTTCATGAGGATTATCAAGATCCTCAGAGCCAAATCCACCTGCAACATCAACAAATTCTAAATCCATATAATAGTCTGTTGCTTCTGATTCGTTTGCGGTTTCATCCTTATGATGGAAATTGGGAAAAGAAAGATTCATCTCATGCAATAAATCAAAAGCAACTCCAGTAACTATTTTATGACTACTTGGTTTCAAATGTTTTTCCTCTAACTCTAACGATCTCATATATGTTTTTAGCAATTTATTGTTTAAAGTAGTAATGGGATTATCGCCAATGATTTGAAATATCATCAGCCAATATATTAATTCAGCTAATCTACCGGATGTTTATTTGAATTCCGTGTATAGTCTGTATATTGTTGGACAGACAAGTGCTAATATCCATACATTTTATTTTTAATTGAAACGATAGAAAGCACCCTAGAATAGTATCAAATTTACTAAGTTTATCGACCTGTTTGGAGAAAATAAATATGAAAAGTGAAGTATTATTCAAAAATGAATCACACTTTTCAAGAATATTCTTCAAATCCGTTCTTAAAACTTGCTTTTATTCCAAAAATAAGTCTAATATAACAATGAGTACATACTTATCCATAAACGCATTTTTTAAAATCAGTCTCTTTTTTACAAAACAAATTATGTTTATTGGGAGAAGGTAAGCGCGTGAAAAATCTAACAGCTTTGAAAATTCTATACATAGTACTTCTAATTGTATCGGCCATATTTGTATTAGCAAGTTTTCAATGTAAAGCTCAATCAGCCGTTGTTTGGACTGATAAAGCTGACTACGAACCTGGAGAACTTGTAACTATTTACGGAACAGGGTTCGAACCTAATAAAAATGTAGCTATAAATGTAACTAAGCTATCAGATGGAACTATAACCAGTTGGAATGTATTATCTGATTTAAGCGCCAACTTTACAACAACTTATCAAATAGATTCTGAGGGCGCACCTCTCTTTGAAGTTATGGCTAGAGATGGAAAAAATAAAGCAACCATAACGTTCACAGATTCACAAAAACCTTTTACAATAAAAGCTGTTGCTTCTTCTGATTCAAGCGGAATTATAAAAACTAAATTTTCAACAACCGAAGTGGTATATGCTAAAGTTACCTATCAAAATCCCCCCGGTAGTAAACCCCTGGGTATATATGTAGTTGATAACATTCCAACAAACGGAGCTAAGTTAATTGATGTGCGGGGTATCAATTCAAGCGCAACCTTCAGTGATAAAAATCCCACTCAAATGGCTTGGAGTGCCAAAACGAATGCAGGTTTAAAATACTACCTAATTCTAGATTTGAATAATGATGGAAAATATACTAAAAGTAAAGACGCAACATCATCTGCTTTTGCTATTTATCAACAATATCAAGTGACAGCAAGCTATTCTACATCTGATGGCTTGCTACCTTCAACCAACATTGTTTTATCAGGAACTTCACAAGGATTAGCTTCTAATACGATTCTAAAAACTTCACCTCAGAAAGTATGGTTAGACGCTGGCACAAATTGGTCGATAAATTATTCGATTACTGAAACAAATCAACGATGGATTACCACTTCTGATGTTTCTAAAACATTAACCGAAGACACAAACATATCACCGTTGTATTATCATCAGTATCAAATTATTCCATATTACATAGTATCTGATAGCACTAATCCCACTATTACGAATATTGTTCATTATATCCAATTTGGTAAAGGATTAAATGCTACACCAACTCTTGGCCAGAAAAATGGTATAGCAATTTGGGTTGATTCAGGAGGCGCTGTCATTTATGACAGCCCGATTTCAGAGCTAAACGAACGATGGCAAATATCATCAGTTGACAGTGGTACTTATACAGTTATTAAATCAGTTTCCTCGTCTGAGAATCTTATAGTAAAATATAATCATCAATTTTTTATCACCGTCAACAACGGCGGACACGACACCCCCACACAAACCTCCCAATGGGTCA
>CAZQTZ010000019.1:0-11677 GCA_964596465.1 uncultured Candidatus Bathyarchaeia archaeon
CCCAAGCAGGATATCTCCTGCAACACCAACTGTTTGACAGTCAATTACAGTAATTATGTTAGAATTCGTTTCTTTTCCCATGAACATAAATGTCATATGAGAAATAACAACATATTTAATATATTACTTATTTCTCAACGAATGAGGCAGTAGTATGCTCACTTTAAGAGAAGTACTTCAAAAAATAGCCAAAAATGAGTTATCTATTGACGAAGCTGAACGATTGCTGAGATTTTATGCAATCGAAGAAATAAGCAACTATGCCAAAATCGATGTTAACCGTGATCTCAGAAATGGCATACCCGAAATAATCCTTGCTGAGGGTAAAACAAATTCCGATATTTTAGAAATTTCTCTTAAAACGTTATCTAAAAGTGGACGGGTAATAATTAGCCGATGCTCAACCGAACAGATTAAAGTTTTACGACGTACAATTTCTGAAGATGGGATTTTACTGGTACATGAAAAAGCTTGACTGGTCGTTATTAAAAAAAGCGATTTTATCGTTGAAAGCTCAGGAGGTAAAGTGGGTATTTTGACTGCTGGGACTTCTGATGTTCCAGTAGCTGAAGAAGCAAAAATAATTGCCGAAGAAATGGGTTGCCCGATTTTTTCAGCGTATGATGTAGGGGTAGCTTGAATCCACAGATTATTAGAACACTTAAAAGATTTGTTTTTAAAAGATGTCGATCTTGTAGTCGTGGTTGCCGGCCGAGAATGTGCATTAGCCTCAGTAGTTGCAGGTTTAGTGGATGTTCCAGTTATCGAGATTCCAACCTCAAATAGCTTTGGCTTTAGTGAGAAAGGATTAAGTGCTCTGATGTCTATGCTTCAGTCCTGCAGTTTAGGCTTAGCGGTGGTTAATATCGATGGGGGTGTCGCAGCAGGTGTTGTAGCTAGCTCAATAGCTAATAGAACTGGAAAATTCAAAAAAAAGTTGACAGTTACGGGATTTACGAACAGAAAAAGGTGATGATTGAACCGTCCTTTAATTTTTAACGGTTTTTGTTATGGTCGTACAGTAATTGGGTTACTGAGTCGATTTAACTGGTCTTTGCTTTCAATTCTCTTTATCATCAATGTATTCACTGCGAGCATTCCTATCCAAGTAAGGGATATGACCGCAGTCATTGAACCGCCGATGGTAGCGATTTCAGAAAGCATTACGATTGTATCGGCGGGGGAAGACATAGCAGTTAGATATGGTGCCCATGCGGTTATTTCGCCATGAAAGACGTGTTCAGCTGCGAGCAAACCTACTCCTCCCCATAACATCGAATTCAGAACGCTTAGTTTTAGTTTATTCGCAATGTTGCTATGTCTAGTTAGTAGTTGTACGGCTGTCATTATGATTGCAAGAGTCATTGGTGCTAAGAAACATGCCATTTCATCCTACCTCCATGATAATACGAAATTCAAATAAAGTAACACTTATTTATAAGTGTGACGGATATAAATAAATTAAACAGTAACACTAAACTTAAATATAGTAATACCAGCTATGATGGATGGAAAGGAGGCAAATGAAATATGTGGCTAATAATACTCGCTTTCGCCGCGACAATCGCAACTGCAATATGGTATACACAAGCTGAGAATGACAAGTACCTGCTAAAGCTTCTTAGTTTAATTCTTTGGGGGACAACAATAATGGTACTTGTTGATCACGTGGTGCCTTACCTTATAGAAGGAGGCGGAGAATTCTTTGAAGTATCAGCTGAAGCAACGGTTCTTAGCGGCATTATGCTCGTTGTAGGGATTGCATTATGGGAAGGCGTTTTATTACTCAAAGATCCTAAAGGCGTGATTTTTAAAAGAAAATCAACATAAAACTACAACGGTACTTTAGGGACCTCAATTTTTCTTCTTTTTCTAGTAGATTATAATTGATTCGATTTTAATAACAAATTACAAATTTTTGCCTCAGCTAATATTATTTATATTTGCTTTAATCAGATTTTTCTAATGTACCGTTTGACTTTACTTTTTAGGGTCATTCGGAAAAGCATCAATGCTTTTTTGTTTAACCTACTTCCTGCAACTTGCAGTTAATAACTGAGAGTTTTATAGCGGAGTTGCCAAATGCTGTAATTCCATAAATTGCTAATAATACTGTTAAATTCTTACATCCATAATGTTGAGCATTTTTCAGGGTGCCTAAATATTTGACAAAAATTCTGATTATTGACCAATAGACCCCCATAGTAAAGTTAGTCGATTCTTTAAAACTCTTACAAGTTTTGTTGTGTCTTCGATATATGAAAGCTTCAGTTGTAGCTCTTGTTCTGTGGTTTTCCTTAAGTTAAAGTCAAATTTGGCACTTGCAGTTATTAATGCAATTTCGCCTTCAATGTTATCAAATATGCGCTGTATTTCTTTTTCATTTAGTTTCTCTTTGTTCATCAGCCCATCCATTTATTCGGCAACCACCAAACTCAAATAGTAGTTTTATTAATTGTGCTGCTCCTTAGAGGTGTTTGTTCAATAGGGTTAATAAACGTAACACTTTTTTTAAAATTTGTGTTACTAAAATCAGACCAACATGAAAAATGTACAACTATCTGAATCAGCTTGATAATTACTCCAACTATAGTAAAATTAATGGCTGAACCAAATAACTCTATGTTTCATCTAGTCATTATTCTAGCCTGTGAGGAAAGTTACATTTTCATCTTTTAGCTTCTAAACGAATATTTTTCCTTCAAACAATAGAATAATTATCTGCTTTTCTTTTGAAAAATTGTTAGTACACAAAATATGCATCAATCTTTATAATCTTTGAACGATAATAGAGCATACACTCGCTCCTGTGAGGATCATGTTTAATGGCAGCTAGCGGAACAGCTCAAATACCCAGTGTTCTACCTAAGATTAAGCCAGAAAAAATAGTTGGTTTAATTTCGGATACTCATGTGCCAGCTCGGGCAAGATGTATACCAAAAGAAGTCCAAGCTGCTTTTGAAAATGTGGACTATATTATTCATGCCGGCGATCTTGTTGAATTATCCGTAATTGATGAATTAGAGCAAATAGCACCTGTTCTTGCAGTTCAGGGCAACATGGATTCTGCCGAAGTATGTGAAGCATTTCCTAAACTCAATTCATTAAAGCTTTTTGACTGGAAAATCGGTGTAGCTCATGACCCCAGCTTAATCTCTGGAATTGGCAAGGTCAAAGATGTAGTCAAACAAAACGGATTTAACGCTTTCATTTCTGGGCATACCCATACCTCTAATATAAAATGGGAAGGAAAAACACTTTTCATAAATCCTGGAAGTCCAATAACTCCTGAAACGCCCTTCAACAAACCTACCGTAGCTCTATTAAAAATAACCAAAGAAGCAATCGCCCCCGAAATAATTCAACTTTAGAAACCTATCTCTTTCTTAAAAAAATAAAAAAAAATCAATATTATATTACTTGTATTATTTTCAGGTACAAAATAACGCCTAAAACTATAGATATGACCCAAAACAGAAACGTGACATCCATTATCCGTTTGTTCTTGAAGCAAGTTTTCATATCCGTCTTTAGATGCCATTCAAGTACAAGCCATACGCCTAATCCAGCCGCTAGAATTCCCGTTATAACATGAACTAACGTTAATCCAACAAACGGATCGATATAATTGATCAATTCAGGTTCGGTGAAAAATCCTGAAAAAGAAGGCGTCATAACAGCCAATATCGATATCAAATGAAGAACTACTGCAATAAGCATAGTTATACCGTGCTGACGGAACTTCTTTTGACCTTTGAATATGACTGACAAAATTAGGACTACAAGAACTGTAATTTGGATAATCATACTTATTGTAGATGCATTAAAATCAACCATAATCTTACCCTGTAGTTAAATGGGTCTTTTTTATGTATAAATTTTTTCACTTTAACCCCCCTCTCTCCGCTGAGAGAATATGTCTTTTCTGATTTGTTTTTAAAAGCAAGATTCACAGATGCTGAATTTGAATGTGCAGAGGGCTTAAAAAATGGAACATTGTCAAAATCCTTGGAAAAATAGTTGCTCTAGCGAAAACATCAAGTTATACATAATGTTGAAAGGAGAAAAATTACCCATATGTAAACAATGTTGGGGTAATATTGCTGATCAAGATATAAATTGGGGTGAATGAACTAATGGAAAGCTTCAGTCTAAACAGCGCAAAATCCTTCATAGGAAAAAACGTAAACCTACATCTCAAAGACGGCTCAGTAATAGTGAACGTGCATCTGACCAGAATCAGAAAAGACGACTTCGGGAAAGGAAACTTCTTAGAATACGCGCCTTATCAAAGACAAAAACTGACTCGAATACCGATAAGAAGCGTAGCATACGCAGAAATGCTAAACCTTAGCGTTATGAAAGCAGCATACTAATATTTCCGCTACACTTTTTATCATATTTAATAGGGGATTTAATAATTGTCTAAAGTAATTGTTCATAATTCAATAAGTTTAGATGGTTCCTTAACTGGATTTGAACCAAATATGGGTTTACATTACCAGATTGTAGGCAATTATAAACCCGAGATATACCTAGTTGGGTCAAACACGATTAAAATTGGATCAACGTTAATCGGCAAAATCCCCGCCGAAGAGGAGTATGATTTTAAAAAACCTAAAAAGGATTCCTCTCTTTCCTACTGGGTTGTACCTGACACTAAAGGATCTTTGAAAGGTCTACTTCATTATTGTAGACGTTACGAATTCTGCAAAGATATTATCGTTTTAGTATCCAATCAAACCCCTGTTGATTACATAAAATATCTTGAAGCCCGAGACTATGATTATCATATTGTCGGTGAAACACATGTGGATTTACCAAAAGCGTTAGACTTTCTATCAAAAGAATATTCTGCAAAACAGATTTTAGCCGATTCAGGAAGAATCCTGAGTAATCTTCTCATCGAGCAAAATCTGGTTTCAGAAATCAGCTTGCTTGTTCATCCAACTATTGTAGGCAATAAAGCGTACCATATTTTTGGTAACATCATAAAGGCGCCTAAAATTCGCCTTCGCAAGAAAAGGATCTTTCCGAGGGATTATCTTTGGTTAATTTATGATGTTAGTTAGGCATTATTTATAGAACTAAAAAATAAGTGTCTTTTTCTGGTCCGAGAAAAATAATGCTGAAATATCTGCAGAGAAGATTATGTTTATGCATTGTCTTCATTGCGGTGTCTGCTGTACTGAGACTGAGATGTTGCTCTCAAAAAAAGATATTTTACGATTAGAAAAAAAAGGGTACTCTGCAAAAACTTTTGTGCGCCTAGATAAAGATGGATACGCAATATTACGGAATCGGGGGGGCTATTGTGTTTTCTACAATGTTAAGCAGCGGCGATGTGTTATATATCCCGCTAGACCTTCAGGCTGTCGTATTTACCCAGTTATTTTAGATGAGGACAAAGGTATTGTGGTAGATAGTATTTGTACTGCAAAAAATACCATAAATGAATCTGAAAAAGTCAAAAAGGGCAAACAAGTGATTAAACTTTTGAAAATTATTGACCGCGAAGCAGAGATTAACAGGTCGGCAAATCAGGTAAGACGTTAATCATCCTTTCGTATTTTTAACTATTTTTCATAATTGCTTTGTCACAGAATTAGTTAAGTGGCATACCCTTTAAATAATTCTTGTCAAACACTTCAAGTGTGAACTGACATGCCCTGTACAGTTATTGTTGGCGCCTTTTGGGGAGACGAAGGCAAAGGAAAAATAATAAGCTACCTTGCATTGAAAGATAACTTAGATTTTTGTGTGCGAACAGGATCCGTTAATGCCGCTCACACGGTTTGGCATGAAGGACAAAAATATGCCTTACATATGGTTCCTGCGGGTTTTATCAATCCAAAATGCAGGTTACTCATTGCTCCAGGTGCGAATGTTCATGTTGGCCAGTTTTTTAAGGAAGTTGAATTAACAAAAGTTGGCACTCGTGTTGGAATTGATCAACAGGCTTCAATAATTGAAGCTAAACATAGTGAACAGGATAAGGCAAGCGCTCATAACCGAGGTATCGGCACTACAGGCTGGGGTGTTGGGCCTGCTCTAGAAGAACGGGTCAGACGAACCGCAAAGCTCGCCAAAGACCTTCCTGAATTAAAAACCTATCTAACAGACGCAATAACAGAAGTTAATGACGGTATTGACCAAGGCAAACAAGTTCTCTTAGAAGGCACTCAGGGTTTTATGTTATCCCTGTTCTTAGGCGGTGGTTACCCTTATGTAACTGGGCGAGATACCGGTGCTTCAGCAATAGCATCTGAAGCGGGGGTAGGACCAACCAGAGTAGATGAAGTAATAATTGTTTACAAGAGTTTTATAACCCGAGTAGGCGCCGGACCATTGCCTGGTGAAATTACCAAAGAAGAAGCCCAAAACCGCGGGTGGTTCGAAGTGGCTGCGGGGACAGGTCGTGAAAGACGTAGTGCTCCCTTCGATTTTGAATTAGCAAAGAAAACCGCAAAAATCAACGGTGCCACCCAAGCAGCATTAACGAAGCTTGACTGTATTTTCCCTGCATGTGCTGGTAAACGCAACTTTGATGATTTATCCACCGAGGCAAAACAATTCATCAAGGAAGTTGAGAGTCGTTCCGGTATTCCAGTTACAATAATTGGCACTGGACCTGATGCATTAGATATCATTGATAGACGAAAGTAGATATTTTTCTCGATTTGGGAATACTTTTATCTATTTCCTTTGCGGGATAAAATCCAGAGGTAAAATTATGCTTCATTCCACAGCCAAATCCCGTAAAGCATCAGCAAGTCTTATAGTTTTATTATTTACAGTTGGCTTACTCATAGGCGGTCTAGGCGTATATTATATTAACTCACGGGCAATAAGTAATCTTAACAGTCAAGTTTCACATCTCAGAAATCAAGTTGATAGTTTAATTGCTTCTCAATCTTATTCAAATGCTAATCAGACCTTGAATATCACGAATCAAACCATAACCCTTTATCAAAATTCCACGTATTTACCTGATCTCTATGCGAACGTTAGTAATTCTGTTGTCATGGTTGAAGGCGATACAAGTAATGGAGGTGTTCAAGGTTCAGGATTTGTCTGTGAATATTCAGGGCAAAAAGTTGTGATAACTAATTATCACGTTGTTGAAGATACAACTGAATTAAGCGTCACTTTTTCTAATGGACATGGTTATGCTGCTACAGTATTAGGCTCTGACCCGTATGCTGATTTATCTGTTCTTTCGGTAGATGCCCAGCCAGAAGAACTAATACCTTTAACCATTGTCAATTCCTCAAATTTACGTGTAGGTGATGAAGTGATTGCTATCGGCAATCCATACGGGTTAGTTGGTTCACTTACCACTGGTATCGTAAGTGCTCTGGGGCGCACCGAACAGGCAGACTTTACAGCGAACTTCTCAATCGCAAACCTAATTCAAACCAGCGTACCGATTAATCCTGGCAATTCAGGCGGGCCATTATTAAACGCTGCAGGCGCAGTGGTAGGTATAACAAACTCCATTGTTGCTGATTCACAAGGATTAGGATTTGCTGTTCCTTCAAACACAATTCTTAGAGAAATCGGCTCATTAATAACAACCGGATCCTACCAGGGGCACTCATACTTAGGTATCTCTTCACCTCAGGATAAAAGTGACTTAAGCTACAAATTAGCCAAAGAACTGAATGTAAACATTACTTATGGAAGATATGTCGGAAATGTAGTCGCCGATGGTCCGTCAGACGGTAAACTTCGTAGTGGCGATATAATAATCGCGATAAACGGCACTACAATAAAAAATGGAGATAACTTGAGTAGTTATTTAGAGGAGAAAACTCTGCCAAATGACCTTATAGAAATAACCGTATATAGAGAAAACTCAACAACTACTGTTCAAGTTATACTAGGCGCCAGACCTCCATTGGCGCGTTAATTTTTACTTATAACAATAAGATTATAGCAAATATTTTTTATTTTATTAATTATAACCGAAGTTTGGTATATCTATTCGAGGCTGTTGGTACTTGAAAGTTGCGTTTGTCGATCCAGAAAAATGCATAAAATGTACAAAATGTGCTGCTGCAGTTGTTTGCCCCCTGAAAATAATTTTTCGGATTGATGTTGATGAACCGGCTGTGGTAGAATTTGGTTGTCACGGATGTGGCGACTGTATACCAAAATGCCCAGTTAATGCTATAGTTCTTAAGGATGCATAGTTAAAAAATTTTGTCAGATTTGTTTTGTTGCAAATCATGAAGTGACTATTGATTAGTGTTTGTAAGATGTGTAACTTCTCCCAGTATTGCGAGGTCCTTGCCTTCTAGAGTTGAAATTGCGCCATGGCCACTGCAGATTAAGCATTTCTTGTACTGCTTTTTCAGCGCTTGGTCAGTTCTTTTGACAATCGAGAGTAATCCTTCGCGTTCTCTTTTTGCTGTGTCTGAGTCAACATTCACTGTTGTCATCAATAGTTTTGCTAATGTGTTATACCTTTCTCTTTCAGGTGTTAAAGACGCAAAATTTATCAGACTATCTGCTGAAAACAAGAGCCCTTCCTCTTGACAGAAGAAATAGACTTGACCATTTACATGGCCTCCTAGACCATTAATCACTTGAAGTTTTAGTTTACCCACTACTAATTCATCAATTACTTCAAAAATGTCTTGTCTATTTTTAGAGATTGTTTGGAAAGTCTCAGTTTGTTTTGGGGGGTCGTATTTTGAGAATATGTTAATAAGCTGAGTATAGACCGCTTCCAGTATTGATCCTTGTATTTTGGAGCCAAATGCCCGATTATTTTTTTGCAGCATTCTTTTAGTTTCTGGATGCATGTAAGTTTTAACGTTAAAGTAACCAGCGGCTCCAGCATGGTCTGCATCAGCATGGGTAAGTAGAATACGTGTGATGTCTTTTTTTACTATCCCTAAAGTCTGTAATAGCTTCTCGAGGTCCTGATGATAGATTCCATATCCGGTGTCAATGAGTACTTTTTCGTTTTCTGAGCTGAGGATGTAGACGTTTCCTCCACAAGGCATTTGTAGACATATTAATTCGCCGTTTGTTAATTTGTTCCATTGTAGATCGGCATAGAAGTCCGGACCTGTTGTTTGATTCATAGTTTTACCGGTTTCTAGGATAGAATCAAATGCGTATTTTG
The DNA here is from genome assembly GCA_964596465.1 of uncultured Candidatus Bathyarchaeia archaeon. GTDB lineage: Archaea > Thermoproteota > Bathyarchaeia > Bathyarchaeales > Bathycorpusculaceae > JADGNF01. The sequence goes on from CAZQTZ010000019.1 coordinate 9,137, forward strand.
GTTCAATTCCTAAATTTGTGAGTTCTTGAACAATATGATCGATATCTGATAGGAGTTTCATTAGGAATTTATCATCTTGATTTCCTATGAGTTCTCGTAGTTGCTGAGCGAAACGTATGTAGAAGACCGTTTCGTCTAAATGTTGACCTGTAGTGTCGTATTCAACAATTTCTATACGAAAATGTGAAACAAGTTGATCAAGCAAGTTTTCAACTGCGGTACTTTCAGCAACAATTAAGCTCATAGTTAACATATTTGGTCTATCACGTTGATCATCAAAATCCATATACGCGATGTTAGCTTTTGCCGCAGTTGTTAATCTTAATAGTTCATGTAAGGCGCCTGTGCGATTTTCTAAAAACACATTAAATTTTATGAAAGAGAGATTTTCTAGTGATGTTTGCAAATAATTGATTTTTTTTAGTTCTCTGCTAATTTTCTCATATTGTTCTTCTTCACAGGTAACTTCGAAAAAAACAGTGGTGGAGTCAATGCGGCGGTCATAATGGACTCGTTCGATGTTTCCTTCGTGTCGCTTTATAATTGCAGCGGCTTTCTCCATGCTTCCAGGGCGGTCTGGTATACGTGCTGCGAAAGAGTGCTTCCTCATGTTGTTCAACTTCAGAAAGGGCGTCGTCAGATAAACATTTTTTCCCTATGCTTTTTTTAAGGTTTTTTTATTCGTCTCTCCCTTCAGTATGATTTTTTGAGTTGTAAACCGTTTTCCCTTAATATGAAGACAGGTTTCAGGTAAAAAACTAGGGCATTACTTATTGTGTTTAATTATATATTTAGAAGCTTGCCACTCCTTTTTTTGAGGGGTCGTACCATTTCCAGAGTTCAGAAGCCGCTTTTTCTGAATACCCTTCTCCTAAGAGTAATTTCCTTAGCGTTTGTTCTGATTTTTCGCTTTTAAGTTGCGGCATGGACTTTTTCATGAAGTCATTTTAAATAAACATTCCGAATTTATAATCTGACTTGTATATATGTACAGCACAAATACAGTATTTACATTAAATCCCGCAAGAACCATTTTTTATAATTGTTAGCATCCAATCTAATGATACTCCATTAATAAACCCGTATAGGATCATTCAACTAAGCTACGGGAGATGCTTTTCGCAAAAAATTCTTAAGAAAGAAAAGAAGATTGGGTATAAAGTTTCGCAGGAGTGCTAAATTGAGTGTCTCTTCCTGATTCAATTCTAAGTCGCAGGAGTATTAGGCGTTATGAGGCTAAATCTGTCCCTGATGATGTTCTACGGCTTATCCTTGAAGCTGGTAGACAAGCTCCTTCAGCAGTCAATAGACAACCTGTAAAGTTTGTAGTCGTAAAGGATGATAACATAAAGAAGGAGTTTTCTAATGGTCTTTTTAATCGTTTTATTAAAGATGCACCTGTGGTTATCGTTTCGTGTGCAGATGTGAAATCTGTTTTAACTGGCAAATGGGCTGTTGTTGATGCCTCAATTGCAATGCAGAATATGGTTATTGCAGCATGGACTTTAGGGATTGGCTCTTGCTGGATAGGCGATTTCAAAGAAGAGAAGGTAAAATCAAAACTTAAAATTCCTGATGACTGGAAAGTTGTTGCCCTGTTGACTCTTGGGTATCCCACTGAACAACCAAAACCGCCTAAAAAGAAAGCCTTTGATGAACTTTTCAGCTTTGATAAATTCTAAAACACTACTTGGCAACTCTCTTTTTTACAAATCTATTTTCGCTGATGATTGATAACAGATAGAATATTGTGTGGATTTTATTTTATTTTGATTTGCCTGATTATTTATGCTTTTTTGCTTGTCTTGTTTGGGGTGGCTCTTTGCCTTTTTTCTGAGAAGGTTGCCTGGCAAACCTCTTTTTAATCATTTAAGACATATAATATAATGGAAACATCATGGGGGTCTGTTGGGAGAGTTTGTTTTTTCTGGTTTGGTTTGCCAGGGTTTTTCTGTTGGCTGGACTGCGTTAGTTTGTATGTTAAGGTATTTTATTTGAAATTTTGTGTGTGTTTTTTCTACACACTTTTGGTTAGAGTGATTGTATTTGGTTTTTGTTGCCTAATGTTATTTTTCTGTGTTTTTTGTTTTGTTGTTGTACAGTTTGTTTTTTGCTTATGGTTTTGTTTTTTTATTCTATTTTGTTGTTGTCTCTGTTGTTGTGTTGATTTAGGATACGATTTGGGCTTCTTTGGTATGTCTGATGTATGTGTGAGGTTTTATATGGATGTTTACGGTCTATAAAGACGTACGATATATGTCTAAAAACAGACCCATCGTATATGTGTAGGACAAATAAACATGAGGCTAAAAAGATGGCAAACAACTACCAAAGCGAAATCCAAACAAAATTGACAAAAAGTCTCCTAGACATGATTATTCTTCAATTTCTTGATGTACAACCAATGCACGGATATCAAATAATCACCAAAATAAGGAAAAACTTCGGTGTCTATTTCGGTCCAAGTACAGTATACCCATTACTAGGCTTATTGGAAAAGAAAGGGTATGTAAAGAGCGTTTGGAGTATGGACGGAGAAAA
>CAZQTZ010000019.1:11687-18666 GCA_964596465.1 uncultured Candidatus Bathyarchaeia archaeon
CTATACACTTACATCCGACGGTCAAACGGTATTAAGTTTCACAGAAGGCTCTCTGAAAATGATTTGTCGAACTCTTACTGCTGATACTTCCAATAAATCGGGGGTTGAACTAAGAGCCTTGACCAATAAGAAATAGTCTGTGCTGCCTAAGCTCGCTTTTTCTTTATTTCAGGCTTTTCTGGATATATCGATTTTGGAAATATATCAGCTATAAAAATAAGTGTTATATGCAGACTTACGACTTGATGTTGGCATTTAAGTGATCCTCTTGAACAAGACAACACAAATGCATGCAAACCCAATACTCCAAACAGAGATGATACCCCAATTTCTAATAAATATCACAGCTGAAATACAAAACCCTCCCAAAGAAAACTTTGATTACATATTTCTAGAAACTTTAGATGAAGTCTTTTCTTCTTTAGGCGAAACATGCAAACAAGCCATCTATCGACAACTAAACGATAAATACGGAATCAACAAACACGCACTGCCAAACAATATCAAGGCATTTACAGATGCAATCGAACAAATATTCGGAAACGGATCACATTTCTTAGAGACAAAAATCATGCATATCCTGCACACCAAAGTACAGAACTTCAAATATTACCCCGAAAAAGATGCGCTAATTTTCAGCACATACTTAGAAAAATTAAGAAATCACCTCATCAGTGATTAATTCCCTTTTAATTTTGCATTTATTTTTTGGAATTGTTATTTCAAATTTTGCTCCTTTTCCTGGTGTACCCGCTTCATTTATCTTCCAGCCATAGACTTCCATAACTTTTCTAATCATCGATAAGCCTAAACCTGTTCCGTCCCCAGTGGTAAATCCTTCATTAAAAATATGGGCTTTATTTTCAATTGAAACCCCCACACCGTTATCTTCATAGTATAACTTCATTTGCTTTTCTTTCTCTTTATAGTACAGTTTAATCTCGTTAACTTTCTTACCATGTTTTAACGAGTTCTCCAATAGATTATAGAATAATTGTCCAAGTAAAGAGTCCGCGATTACAGTGAGTCCTTTAGCTTTATTGGTGATTTTTATTGTTGATAAGTTTGGGAGCAACTTTATAGCCTCGTTAAAGCAGCTTTTTACATCTATGTCTCTTTGCTCTTCCAATCCCATTTTTTCGTAGATTTGGCTGAATTCAAAAATTCTATCTGACATAGTGATAGCTGAGTTGATATCTGTGAGATATTTTACTACCTCCGGATTATTACCGAGTTTCCTTTTTAGTAGATAGGTGTTTGCGTTTATAATTGAGAGTTTATTGCGGACATCATGTCTTGACAATTTACCTATAACCCTGAGTTTCTCATTTGCGGCTGCAAGTTTATCTTCTGTCTCTTTGCGTTCAGTTATGTCTCTTGCAACAGCAAAAATTATTTTTTCTTTAGGATAGGGGAATGAGTTCCATGCTAACCATTTAATGCCGCCGTCTTTGCAAATGTATCTGTTCTGAAACTGATAAACTTCTTGTCCATTTACGAGATTGGTTCTTTGTTTTATTGTTGATTCTTTATCTTCAGGGTGTACGAATTCAATCCAAGGTTTTGAGAGTAGTTCTTCTTTGCTCCAGCCGAGCGTTCTTGACCATGAGGGATTTAATACCTTGAAGTACCCGTCAAAACCTGCAATCCCAATCATGTCTATCGAGTTCTCAAAAATTCTGTCACTATCCTTCAGTTTATTTTCGATTTTCTTGCGTTTATCTATATTTCTAGTAACTGCAAGTATTCTTGTTTCTCCTTTTTCAGAAATTACTTTAGCGTTGCCTTCTAACCAAAAATATGAGCCATTCTTACCTTTAAAACGGAACTCAACACCAGTGTTTTCTCCTCCAGTTTTCAATATTGGTTCAACAGATTCAGCTACTACCCCTTTATCATCGGGATGAATAAAATCAAAATAAGATTTTCCGATTAGTTCTTCAGGCTTATATCCATAGGAGGTTTCCATTGAAGGCGATACATAGGTAAAAATCCCTTGTATGTTTGCTAGTGTAATTACATCTTGTATGTTGGTAGCAATCATACGGTATCGTTGTTCGCTCTCAAAAAATTCTTTCTGGGCTTTTTTTCGTTCTGTTATATCCCGAAGTACTCCCAGTATCAGTTTCTTTCCGTTTGATTCAATTACGCGGGCATGCACTTCCATAGGTATTCTGCTTCTATCTTTACGCATTTGTTCTACTTCGAAAACTGCCGAGCCCTTCTCAATCAATTCTTTTATTCGTGATTCTAAAAGCTGAGTGGATTCAGGAGAGTCTAAATCATAAATAGTCATCTTCGAAATTTCTTCTTTACTATAACCTAATTTTTCATATACTGCCTCATTAAAATAGACAAGATTTCCATTTAAGTCAACAACAAGAATAGAGTCCGTTGCTAGGGTTAAAAAATTAGAATAAATTCTAAGTTCTTCTTCTACTTTTTTGCGCTCTGTGATGTCTCGTTCAATAGATAAGAGAAAATCTTTGTTGCCTACCTTTACATGTTTATTAACTATCTCAACTGTAAATTGACTGTTATCTTTTCGTCGATGTATTGCTTCAAAAATTATTTTTTCATCTTTCAATAGTCTTTTTACTCTTCCGAGGATTTCGGATTTTTGGCTTGTTACATCTAAAAAAGTAATAGGTTTTCCAATTAATTCCTCTCTGCTGTACCCGTGTAAATCAAGCGCAAAATCATTTGCGTCATAGATTATTGGTATTTCTCCTGTGGGCACTTCTAAGATTAGGATGTAATCTCCTGCTTGCTCGAAAAGGGTCCGGTATTTTTTTTCGCTGCTTTTGAGTTCTTCCTCAACATTCTTGCGTTCTGTTATATCTCTGCTTACTCCTATAATTTGTTGCGGTTTTCCATCTTTATCCCGAATAATGCCGAAGTTAATTTCAGTCCAAACTGTGGAACCGTTTTTACAAATCTGCTCTAATTCTAAATATTTTGTTTGCAGCTCCCCTGTTTTTATTAAATTTTGTAAAAATTTTTTAGCTATCTGGAGAGATTTAGGCATCAGTACCTCTTCAAGGGACTGTTGTTTTACTTCTTCTGCCGTATATCCTCTAAGTTGCATAACTGAAGGGCTGATATAGGTGAATTGTCCATCTATGGTCATTATCCAAACGACATCATGCATGTTTTCTGCAAGCAATTTGAGTTGTGATTCGGCCTCTTTGCTTTCGGTGATGTCTTGAATTACACCATTAATTTTTATTGGAACGTTATTTTGATCTCGAACTAATTCTGCTTTAGAATGGACAAACCGTTCTTCGCCGCTATCTGCAAGTCTAATCTTAAATTCTATATTAAATTCTCTATCGTTATTAACAAGTTCCTTAAAAGCTGAATCTATTTTAGAGCGATATTCTGGTAGAGTAATTCTCTGTATTAGATCTGTTGGCAGGAATTCACTTAACGGTTTAATACCGTATATTCTAAAAGCTTCTTCTGAACCCCACATTTTTTTAGTTTGTAAATCAAACTCCCAATTTCCTACATGTGCTAAAGCCTGCGCTTTTTTTAACCGATTTTGATTTACTCTCAGCGATTCATCTAGCTGTTTTTGCTTAGTAATGTTTTTCCCAAAAACTGAAATGCCAAATATTCTATCTTCTTTCCTTATAACACTAAAATTTAATTGTATAATGTATTTGCCATTAAAACTATTATACTCCGTTGAAAAAGAATTTTCTTTTAAAGCCCTCACATAGAATTCTTTCCATTGGTCAACAAGTTGGGCTGTTGAAAATAGGTTTTCCGGGCGCATACCGACTTCGATTGAAATTCCCATTTCATTTTGGAAATAACTTTTTAGGCTTTTATTATAATCCATAAGGCCGAAATCGACGTTATTAACTGACCATATTAAATCGTCTGTGCTGTCGATAATTGAATGGGTCAGCGTTTGTGATTCTATTAACGCCGTTTCTGCTTTATTATGCGCAACCACTGCTTTTACAAGATGCGCTAATTCGCCGAAAACAGATTCGGGTGAGCCTTGTTTATTATGATATCCATTAGCGCCTAGATTTAGTGCGGTTACCGCAACTTCTTCTCTACCTCTACCTGTAAATAGTATGAAAGGAATTTTATTTTCCTGTTCTCTGAGTTCTTTAAGAAAGTCTAGACCATTTTTTATAGGCATTTCATAATCTGAAATAATCACATCATAGTCGTCTGTTTCAAGCATTTTATACGCTTCGTCGACTGAAGTTGTGCTGTCGATTTTAAAGTTGTTTTCCATCATCAGAATCTGCTTTGAAACCTCAAGAATTGGCAAATCATCATCAACGTGTAAGACACGTATTATCCCGTTAAATTTGGAATCTCTAGAATTTGCCATAAAACAGACCTTTCTCAATTATATGAACTATTATTTCCATATATTAAATCATTTATGTATCGTAAATACACAAACCCAAACAACTTTCAACAAAAACTAACAAGAATAAGCTACTAATGAAAAGCTAAGAAACTTGTAAATAATAAAATCAAACTAAAAATAAAAAATTAGTTAATAAGCAGAACAAAAGCAAGGTCCGATGATACCCGATACAAGACAATTTAAAAGAAGACATCCTGCCTTCCTTTTCTAACGCGATTTTTCTTCTAAACCGAGCAAAAATAAAGCGGACGTTATATAACCAGCCAAGAAAGTTAGCTTCGGTTAAGGTGAAGTTATTGATAAACAAATCTTTACAAAAGAAACGACCTATCCGGACCAGAAAAATCCATATGAATATGAAAATCCACTGCGAAGTAACAAGCCCAAGACAATGTATCGCCCAATTAGCATAAATTGCCAAACCAATGAATATCCGCCATAATGCGAAGATTGCCTAATAAAAAAAGACTGCAAAAAGTACCTGTCGCCAAAAACCAAAGACCACAAGAAAAGAGATAAACTCTTAGTAGTAACCTCTGAATCGGTGGGCATCTGGAAACCTCCAGAAAGCGCAAACCCTTAATCGCTTAAATCGGTTGGAAGTGCTTTCTTGGATTTTCAATATTGTTAAAGTTGCTGAATGAAATTACTTAGCTCCATCTTCAAGAGGTGATATATTTAAGATTCGTTATTAACAAAAAATACCGTTTCAAAAAGGACTTCTCTGATACCGCTCTGGGAAAATACCTCCAGGGATGACCTCTACATTCATCTGTAATGCCGCTGGTTGCGTTAAGTTCAAGTTACCTAACGGGAAACAAATTGGGATTCCAGAGAAATTAGCCCTTACGATACTTGAAGAACTATAATAATCAACTGCAAAATCATAGCCAAACAAAAACCAATTATTTTTTTCTTGATTAGACCATATTCACAAAATATTTTTCGGTATGTAAACGAAAAATTTTAGAATGGTGGGGCTGCCCGGATTTGAACCGGGGTCTATAGAGCCCAAGTCTACAAGCCTGGACCATGCTAGCCGACAGCCCCTTTGTAGGACAGTAGAGAACATAATTTCGGTTGCATCATAAAAACCTTAGCCATTCCTACTTGCCGATTCAAAGGGTACTGATATTTTTTAAGAAGAAGTAGGTATTTTTCTGTTACATTATGGTGTTTGTTTTGATGGGTGTTTAAAGAATTTGTTTATTTTTGTCTTTGTTGGCACTGTAGTACTTTGGGGCACATTAAGCACTCATCTGGCATGTGCCCGTTGAATCCTGCCGATCCTAGTAGTCCGTTGTAATGTGCACATTTTGCTGGAGAATCAAAAACTGTGGCTGGATATTCTACAGAGCGTACGCCGATGATTTTCATGTTTTCAGTTATTACGTCTATTTTTGACATGCAATGTGGGCAGACGTAGAATGTTTGTCTGGGGATGCATGTTGAGTCGGTTAGTACGGTAGGCTTGTCAAACGTTTTCTCACACCCTTTGTATGGGCATCGAAGTTCTTCATGATTGTGCGAACCGAAAAAACGCACCTACAGCCCTCCCATGTTTAATAAGTCTTGCGTCAGGACACTTAATAAATGTTGTCGTCTTTGCGAACAACAAAGATACATCACAAAAAAGCGCAAAATCCCCTAAAAAATGAAGCAGCTTCTGTTTGAAAAGTTTATAACTATAAAAAAATCAAAATCTGATGTAAAAATCCATCTTTCTATCTAAATTTGGATAGAAACTGCTCTTTTTAAAAATCTGAAAGTTTTTATCAGGGTAAAAAGGCAAGTACTTCTAAAAAGCCATGAAAAATCCTGCTCTTTGTTCAACACTTCTTCTGTTCCATAATTTTTTATGCGGGGGGGGAGTTTGAAAGTTGGTTTTTCAAAAAAAAAAATAAAAGAAATGAGAGGGTGATTTCATATGGTTCTAGTGTCGTCTCAGTAGGAAGAATATCACTATTGCCAGGATTAGAATTATGATTAAAGCAATGATTACATAGTAAACCTCGTTTGATACTGTACCCTGATGTGTGTCAGAAGCTGCTTGTACTCCAATTGCTGTCTCTGAATAGGAGCTGCCGTAAGAGTTGGTTCCTTGGAAGGTGGCTACTATTGTGTATTCGCCTGCATTTTGCGGAATCCACATTTTCTTAAACAAGCCATATCCGTCGCTCGTTACGCTACCTAAGTCAATTGATGTACCGTCTGATGCAATCGCTTGTAATTTTACTGGAACCCCTGCTGCTTGATCTGGACAAGGCTGCTGTTGATACTTAAATGCCATCCATTCGCCCATGTTTGCATCAGAAATCGCTGCGGTGCCCTTTAGTCCAGTGGATTGATCAGTTACCATGCCCTTTATCAGTACACCTAAACCCTGAGTTACCATTTCAGGTGAAGCTTCCACGGTTGTTCCGCTTGGTCCTTTACCTATGCAGTAGATTCTGTTGTCATAGAGGTTGTGACCTAATAGATATCCATCTGCGATGGCTTGCACTGAAATCCAGCCGTTCATCTCCCACATATTAGCTCCAGTATTCGCATCAAACGCCTAAAGTTTGCCCCCACGGAAGA
>CAZQTZ010000020.1:0-6886 GCA_964596465.1 uncultured Candidatus Bathyarchaeia archaeon
ACAACTGGACCCGAGATGTTTATAATTGGGAATGCACTGGATGTTGTGCAGGAAGTTGAGTAAATGAAGGTTTTCAAAGTAACAGGCAAGATTTACAAGCCGAAATTAACTACTGAATTCACAAGAGAATTAATAGCTGACAAGCCTGAACACGCTGAAGAACGAATATATGCCGAAATCGGCAGTAGGCACCGGGTAAAGAGATGCCACATGAAGGTTACTTCGGTTCAAGAAGTCAAGCCTGAAGATATCGATAATCCAATCTTAAAGAAACTTGTAACTGGGGAATAAGCACTTGGCCCCTGTCAACCCAGATGAACAAACAATACGTAAGCTAAGCATGGAATTACGTTATTATGAGCAAACAGCTGAAGCGCTACAACAGCGTCTAACTATGATGAACGCCGCGATGACGGACTTAACTTATGCAAGCTTAACACTTGAATCTATTGAAAAAGAGAAAGAAAATGCGGAAATGATGGTTCCGATTGGTGGCAGTAGCTACATAAACGTTAAACTTGCGAATCCAGACAAAGTAATCGTCGGTATGGGTGCAGGTGTATCTGTAGAAAAAACCCTGCCTGAAGCAAAAGACATAGTCAAACAACGCGTTGACGAATTGGATAAGACTAAAGGTCAAATGCAGCAACAGCTTTCACAGATTGTTGAACGAATCAATCAAGGCCGTACTCAGATGGAAAGTCTGCTTGCTCGGGTTAGACAAGGATAGCAATAAGCGATGTTTGATAAGCTCAAGTCAGGGTTTAAAGGTCTAGTAACAAAAGTAACCACGACTGAGCTTAAACCAGAAAATTTAAGTTCCCTTCTTTCAGATTTTAAAATGACTCTAGCTGAGAATGATGTTGCTTTTCCCGTAGCTGACAAAGTCTGTGATGAACTAGAAAAACGACTTACCGGCGTACAGGTTAAACGTCTAGATGATCGGAAAAAGCTCGTTGAAGATTATCTGCGTCAAATTCTACTTGAGGTTATGCTTGCAGATAAAAAAATTGATATCCTCAAGATAGCGGAAGAAAAACGTGGTCAAAAAGAGCCTTTTATATTACTTTTCGTGGGCATTAATGGAACAGGGAAAACAACCACAATAGCTAAAGTAGCCCAATTCTTTAAAGATAAAAAATATTCTATAGTTCTCGCAGGCAGCGATACCTATCGAGCTGGTTCGATTGAACAATTAGATGAACATGCGAGACGTCTAAACTTGAAAATGATAAAACACCAGTACGGGGCAGATCCAGCAGCTGTAGCATACGATGCCATTAGTCATGCCAAAGCACACGGCATAAATGTCGTTCTTATTGATACTGCTGGTCGTATGCAGACAAACCAGAACCTCATGAATGAACTCTCCAAGGTCAAACGAGTAGTAAAACCTGACATCACTATTCTAACAGTCGACTCTTTAGCTGGAAACGATGCGGTAATTCAAGCTGAAGAATTTCACAAATGTGTAGGAATTGACGCAACAATACTAACTAAAGTAGACGCAGATGTAAAAGGCGGCGCCTCACTCAGCGTAACTTTTGTAACAAAAAAGCCAATTCTCTTCATAGGTGTGGGACAAACCTATAAAGATATCGAAGTATTTAATCCCGAAAAATTCGTCGCTATGATTTTACGCTAAACAGCAAATCAATCTTGTTTGTTTAATTTTGCAGAGTAAACAGTTAGATGCCTTCTTATGTGTGAACATAATAATTAGTTTTAGGTGATTTGTTTGACTCTTATTAAATTACCTAAAATGTCTAAGAAGGAAATCAACAATCTAATCAAAGAACAATTCCTATGTCGCATAGCCTTCGGAGGCAAATTAGCCCCCTACGTAGCTCCTTTTCAATACGTCTCCGTAAAAGACCATTTATATTTTCACTTCACTGATTACGGAAAGAAAATGAACTTCTTAGAAGAGAAAGTGCCTGTTTGCGTTGAAATAGAGCAGTTTACCCAAAATCTGAGCATCTATCACTTTATTGTCTTAACTGGGAAATTAGAATTAGTGACAAACCCCGAGGAGAGAGATAAAGCCTTAAAGGAAATGGCTAAAACAGCGCAAGAAAGACAATTATCAACAGACTTTCTGCATGCGCATGGTATATCTAAAGAAGCCGGATGGTCAGCTCTAACCAAGGAGAAATCGTTAATTGTCATAAAACTTGTAGACATAACAAGTACAATTGGACTTAAGTCACCTTAATTTCTCATATATTTTGAGGATGTTAATGTCTTTAGAGGAACGAGTTAAACTTCTAAATTCGAGTAACATAAAAGATGGGCGTTTTGTCCTTTATTGGATGCAGTCCTCTCAGAGAACTGATGCTAATTTAGCACTAGAATACGCTATTTTAGAAGCTAACAAAATAAAAAAACCTTTACTGGTACTTTTTGGATTGGAACGCAGCTTTCCTCAAGCCAACCTAAGGCACTACTATTTCCTCCTTCAAGGTCTGCAGGAGGTTGAAGCCAATCTGCAGAATTTGGGTGTCAAACTGGTAGTTTGGGATAAATCTCCTCCGCTGGCGGCAGTAGCTTTATGTTCTGATTCTTGTTTAGTAGTTACGGATAAAGGATATCTGAGACATCTTAAGAATTGGTATCAATATGTAAAAGAAAATTTATCTTGTCCTTTAGTTCAGGTAGAAGACAATGTTTTTGTCCCAGTTGAAGAAGCCTCGATAAAAGAAGAATATTCGGCGGCTACTCTAAGACCAAAACTCGAAAGGAAATACCAGCACTTCCTGGTAACACCTCCCCCTAGCGAGCCGAAAATAAGCTCACTGGACATAGAAATCGCCTCTCTAGATTTAAGAGACCTTCACTCTTTAGTCTCAAGCTTAAAAATTGACAACTCAGTTGACGTAAGCAAATACTTCTCTGGCGGCGCATCTAACGCAAAAAAGAATCTTGAGCTCTTTGTAAAAGAGAAACTGCCCAATTATCCAGAATTAAAAAATGATCCTACTAAAGATAACCTATCCGATTTAAGCCCCTACTTGCATTTTGGCCAAATTTCTCCTCTTCAAATCGCCCAGAGCATAATTTCTGCACAGGCTTCGGATAAATCAAAAGAAATCTTTCTTGAGGAGTTAATCGTAAGAAGAGAACTATCCATAAACTATGTTCATTATAATCCAAATTATGATAGCTTCGAGGGTTTGCCTAATTGGGCGAAAACAAACCTGATTAATCATCGTGCTGATAAACGTGAATACTTATACAGTGCAGAAGAATTGGAAAATGCTCAAACTCATGATCCTTACTGGAACGCGGCACAAAATCAGATGCGTTTAACTGGCAAAATGCATGGTTATATGCGTATGTATTGGGGCAAGAAAATCATCCAATGGACTAACGATCCGCAAGAAGCCTTCAAAATAGCATTATACCTTAATGATAAATATGAGCTAGATGGAAGAGACCCTAACGGCTATGCTGGAGTAGCTTGGTGTTTTGGTAAGCATGATCGCCCATGGAAAACCAGATCTATATTTGGATCTATTCGATACATGAATGATAAGGGTTTAAAAAGAAAATTTGATGCTGATGCATATGTAGAAAAAATCAGTCATCTGTGACTTAGGGTTTAGGTTTTCCAATAGTCTTTTTCGTCTATATCAGGGATTGCGTTTTCTTGCTCTATTAAAGAATCAGGGTAAGGCTCAAAGAAGCTCTGCTGCATAAGATAATCCTCATCAAAACGGATAATCCAGGATTTTAGCACATTTAAAGGTGTACTCAAGGGAAGTTTACCTGCCTTATATTTTGATACTGTGTCTAAGAAGAAGTCTTTTTCTTTCTTAGAAAGTTTTTGAGTGAAATATCCCGCCGCTTTAGTTAATACATTTTCGTTTGCGCCTCTACGTGGCGGACGCCTAAGTGCGCTCCAAAGATGAGTCTGATAATCTGCCATGATTTTCTGGAAGGATAAACCTTTAGGTTGCGCAACTATTCTGCCCATAGCATGTAACTCTACCTGATTATATGCAGTGAATAGCAGCTTATTACGCGCCTGAAAATCAATTAACTTCTTAATTGAGCTTGAATGTTTGACCGCTCGAAAATCTGCCAACGTATAGAGTTTCGTTAAGAAGTGCTCTTTTATTCGAGGATTTAGTAATCGATGTTCATCTTCCAAAGCTAAGAAGTTAAATCTATTAGCCACTGCCCCTCCAAAAAAACCCGCGCCCTTTCCCAGCGCAGAAACCCTCTCGGTACTAGGATAAATTTTTGCGTCCTTAAGAGCGCTACTTGGAGAACCGCTCTTAAGAATAAAACCATCAACTTCTGGCAAGGCATCTAAAAAGGTCTTTGAAAACTGCTCCATTTTCTCGGTAAAATCTAATCCAGTCGCCGGCTGAAGTAACCTTAAACTGCTACCTTTTTTTACTATACGAATGGGATTTCTGGGAATACCTAATCCAATCTCAACTTCAGGGCAAACCGGAATGTACTCCACAAACGGCTTGAGTTTTTCCACAAATTCGCTAGCAATTATCCTACCGTCCCAGCGAACCGGCTCAACTTCTATACATCTGCTTAATACAACAATAGGCTTCGAGAAAGCTCTTACCATAAACACCAATTCAAACCCATTAATTCATATACTTTTTCAAGCCAAATAGGTTTTCTACACTCTTTTCTCGACTTGACTTCTTTTACTTCAACGAACTTGAAGAGGCCGTGAATGTTTTCATTCCATAAGTTTTAGCAGTATCGATTTCGCTGAGTAAAGTCGATTTTCTGCTTGTTCATAAATTACAGCTTTTGGATTCTCTATAGCTTCAGGTACTATTTCATATCCCCGATGGATAGGCATATCATGCATTATGTACGCATTACTTTCTTTGAGTAGATCAGTGTTAATTTGGTAGGGCATCATTTGTTTTATACGCTTATCTTTTTCATTTGTGAATGAGGGATCTGTGAAGAACTCCATATCAATCCAAGTGTCTGTATAAACAAAGTCTGCTTCTTTAACTGCCTTATTAATGTCTAAAGTACTGGTCCATAAGCCGCTTTTTTTAGCAGCTGCTAATAATTCGTTATCACGCGATGCTTCGTTGAATATTGGTGTAATCGTAGTTAATTTCACGCCTGTTTTTGTGCAGCCTTCGATCAGAGAGTTGCAGACGTTGTTATGTATTCCAATATAAACCAGTTTTGCACCTTTAAGTGAACCTTTTCGCTCCTTGATTGTTATAAGATCAGCTATAGCCTGACTCGGATGATACATCTCATCGCAACCATTAATTATCGGCACTTTTGAAGATTTCATCATTTTCTGCAGATCAGCATTTTTCAATAATCGTGCCATAATTCCATCAACATTACGAGAGAGATATTGTATCTCATCTTGCAGGTCTGATAAACCAAAATTAGTGCTTCTCCAATCAATAAACAAAGCATGCCCGCCAAGTTGTGTCATCGCAACCTCAAATGACACTCGAGTCCGAGTGCTAGTCTTCTGAAAAACCAAAGCTAATGATTTATTTTTCAAGGCATTATGGTATTTTTCCGGATCATGCTTAATCTCTATACCTTCAGTTACTAAATCGTTAAGCTCTTGACCAGATAACTCTTTAAAATTCATCAAGTGCATCGAATTAGCCCTTCCCAATACAACTTTGAAAGGACACTTTACAATTAAGCTTTATGGAAAACATTTTTCTGATAACCTTCACAACTTACAATTGATTATCATGATTCTGCTCGTCGCCTCAAACAAAGACATCGCAGGTATGAATATCTCAGAACAAACCCTGCGACTTTATCCTTTTACTAAGACAAGTCATACTTATCAAGAAAATCCGATTTACGCGGTAAACATAAACGGAAAAAACGTAAACCATATAATTCTTAACGAGGAAGCAGTGTATGCTCAATATTTGTCCGCTGACTTCCCAAATGCCGAATTAATAGTCTTTATTTCACGTCATAGCAGTAAAAGCGGTACCCCCACTTTAAGTGTTCACACACCTGGAAACTTTGCATCAGCAGAGCTTGGTGGATTACCTAAACAGGTCTCGATTTCTCCGGCGGTTGCCATGCAGCAATCTCTTCTATCTTTTCAGCGGTTAAAACAACAGATGGCGCTGAATTATCAAGTTAGCTACGAATGTACTCATCACGGGCCATCTCTTCAGGTTCCTACAATGTTTGTTGAGCTAGGAAGCACCATTAATCAATGGCGTGATCAGCAAGCAGCTGCTGTTGTTGCGCATGCTGCCATGGACGCCATTGCGAACTTTGGAGAATCCAAAAGAGGCAGTGCTTTAGGCATAGGCGGGCCTCATTATAATCAGAAATTTACCGATATCTCCCTTAGGAAAGAAGCTGCCTTCGGACATATGATACCTAAATATGAAATTCAAAATGTAGATTCGGATATTCTCAAACAATGCGTAATGCGGACAAAAGAGAAAGTAGACTCAATAATTCTCGATTGGAAAGGAATAAAGAGCGAAGACAAACCTAAGATACTCAAGGTCATAGGGGAAATCGATCTCCCCCTCCAGAAAATATGATTCAAAGAAAGGTTTCTCAGAACCTAAATAAGGCAAAACTTAACTGCTAAAACAGCAAAGATTACAGTAACATTTATTATATCAAAGTGAAATCTTGAGTGTGCGGTCAATATGGGAATACGATCATGGCTATCTCAAGCAGCAAGAACGCTAAAACTAGCTTCTAAACCCGATAGGGAAGAGCTATGGCTATCTATAAAAATAAGCGCGCTTGGTATAGGCGTTGTTGGTTTAATTGGCTTCGTCATTAAACTGGTAGCATCGTTCATATTGAATACCACCTCATAATCGTTGAAGGTAATTAACTGATGGATAAAAAAGAGGAGCAATTTCAAACAAAGATT
>CAZQTZ010000020.1:6896-18537 GCA_964596465.1 uncultured Candidatus Bathyarchaeia archaeon
TTTCGCCGTAAAAACAACAACTGGGCAAGAGCGTAACGTAGCTAGGCTCCTCGCTTCAAAAATCGAAATGACTAAACTTCCAATAAAATCAATCCTTGTTCCAGATACCCTAAAAGGCTATGTTTTCATCGAAGCTGACGGTCCTCACCTTATTGAAGAAGCAATAGCAGGCGTACGACACGTACGCTCCAGAATTCCGGGATTAGTTAGCTTTAGTGAAATTGAACGCTACATGATCCGTAAGCCAGTAATTGAAGACCTCGGAGAAGACGACGTTGTTGAGGTTACAGGCGGGCCATTCAAAGGTATGCGCGCAAAAATCACTCGTATCGACAAATCTAAAGGTGAAGTTACACTTGAACTGCTGGAAGCAACCTTTACCTTACCCATCACAGTTCACTCAGATTACGTGAAGCTAATAGAAAAAGGAAAAAGAAGTGACGAATAATGGTTGAAATGAAAAATGTAGAATTGATTGTAGCCGGTGGAGAAGCAACAGCCGGACCACCACTAGGTCCTGCACTTGGCCCATTAGGCATTAACATCATGGCAGTAGTCAACAAGATAAACGAAGTTACAAAAGATTACGCTGGCATGAAAGTTCCAGTCAAAATCTCTGTTAACCCCGAAGACAAATCATTCGACGTTACAGTAGGCACTCCAACTGCTTCAGCGTTACTTGTGGCGGAACTTAAAGTAGAGAAAGGTTCAGGAACACCTAACTCAGCAAAAATCGGAGACCTTAACGTTGAACAAATCATACGCATAGCCAAAATCAAACGACCTGAACTGCTTGCACGTACTCTAAAAGGCGCAGTTAAAGAAATAATGGGAACCTGCGTCAGTATGGGTGCAACCGTCGAAGGCAAAGATCCGCGCGAAGTTCAGAAGGAAGTTGACGACGGCAAGTATGATGATATATTGAAGAAGAACGAAGTATAAGCGAATATATTTATAATCCCAAACTAATCCACTTTGAAAGAGGCTTTAGAATGCCCTTAGACAAGAAAACCCTAACCGATGCGGTGAAAGAGGCAAAAGAGAAATCTGGGCAGAAGAAATTCAACCAGACAATAGATTTCATACTGAACATTAAAGAAATTGACATGAAGGCTCCCGAAGGTAAAATTCAGGAGATAGTAGAGCTTCCTCATGCGCCAGCGAAGCTTAACAAAATCTGCGCTGTAGCTTCCGGCGAAAACGCGCTTAAAGCACGTAGAGCAAATGCTGAGAATGTCATAGAACGCGCAGACCTAGATGGTTTGGCAGGCAAAAAGAAGGATCTGCGCAAAATCGCGAGCGATTATGATGTTTTCATATCCGAAGCTTCCTTAATGCCCCTTGTAGGCAGAACCTTAGGTCCAGTTTTAGGTCCACGAGGAAAAATGCCTATACCCGTGCCACCTAACGTTGACATTGCCAACCTTATTGAGAAACACCGAAAAACCATAGTTGTCCGTATGCGTAACCAACCCATCATTCAGTGTTCAATAGGCACCGCAAATCAAACTGACGAAGAATTGGCGGAGAATATACAAGCAGTACTTCGTGTTCTCGAAGGTAAGCTTAAGCGTGGACTTAAGAACATCGCCGAAGTCTTCATAAAAGCTTCCATGGGCACCCCTGTAAAAATTAAACCTTAATCTAAAGAGGAAAAAGAGATGCCATCCCAACTCGTATTGCAAGAAAAATCTGGTGAAGTTAAAGAAATCGAAAAATGGCTTGTAGAATACAAGTCAATAGGTATTGCCAGCTTACAGAAAGTTCGAGCTATTCAACTACAAGAGCTTAAAAAGTCTCTATCCGGACAAGTCTACATGCGCGTAATGAAAAATACGCTCATGAAACTCGCCATCGAAAACCTCAATAAAGAAGAACTAAAAAAACTCGAGCCCTTCCTAGAAGGATCAAACATTCTCCTATTCACCAACTTAAACCCATTCAAATTAGCTCTCCTATTAGAAAAAGGAAAAGTCAAAACAATCGCTAAAGCAGGCGACATAGCCGCAATGGATGTTGTTGTTCCCCAAGGAAACACTGGGCAGCCTCCAGGTCCATTCATTAGCCAATTAAACGCAGCTGGTTTACCTACACGAATTGAATCAGGAAGTGTGTGGGTAGCCAAAGATACTCTAGTAGCTCGCAAAGGCGAAGCAATAAACGAACGCGTAGCCGGTGTTTTATCCAAATTAGGCATCAAAGCCGTCGAAGCAGGAATTTCCATGCGCGCTGTTTACGATGAAGGTCTTATGGTTCTAGAAAATCAGCTAAAACTTGACATCGAAGCTACCAAAAAGAGTCTACAACAAAATCAGGCTGAAGCATTCGCTCTGGCATTAGGCATCGCCTATCCAACAACAGATACCATCCGTTCTCTACTACAAGTAGCTCATCAAAAAGCAGTTGCGTTATCAGTGGGTGCAGCAGTACCAACTAAAGACACAATAGGCGACTTAATCCGAAAAGCAAACGCTGAAATGCAAAGCCTAAGCACAGCCGTAGAAAAAATAAAACCCCCAGCATAACAATCTTTGAGAGCCCTAATGCTCTCCAGAATTCTATTTCTCTAATTCCCTCATAAATATTTCTGATTTTTAGCAAATAAACTTTTTAATATAAAAAGAATAAATTATCTTCAGATTAAACTGGAGTTTTTTCTAACATGAAATTTTTGGCTCAGATAACAAGGATTTTACAACGAACCTCTAACGCTACAAGTTATCGTTTTAAAAAGCCTACTGAGCTGTTCTACAAACCTGGTCAATATATGCTAGTTATATTGAATGTTGCTGGGAAAGAAGTTATGCATCAGTTCAGCTTCTCTAGTAGCCCCACCGAGGGAATAATCGAGTTTACCAAGAAATTTACTGAAAGCGATTATTCAACAGCTTTAAAGAATCTGCATGTTGGAGATAAAATGCAAATTGATGCGCCTTATGGTCAATTCACCTTTACTGGGGAGCATTCAAAAATCTGCTTATTGGCCGGAGGAATCGGGGTTACCCCATTCATAAGCATATGTAAATACTGTACTGATGTAAAAATCCCATCCAGCATAATCATGCTTTATAACTGTCACAGTGAAAACGAAATTGCCTTCCATAAAGAACTGAAAAAAATGCAAACAAAAAACCCGAATATGAAGGTTCTATTTATTCTAAATCAACATAGGAGTGATTGGAAAGGAATAACAGGTTCAATCAATACAGAATTAATAAAAAATCAGATAAAAGATTACCGGGAAAGAGCATTTTTTGCCTGCGGCCCACCAGGGATGATTAACTCAATGCAAAGCATTATCGCAGAATTAGGCCTACCAAAAACACAATTAAAACTAGAAGCCTTATCTGGACATAATTACCCATAGTTACTCATTCCCCTAAAAAACAAGAATTTACCCTAACGCAGATCTTTCAATTTCCATAACTTGGGATTTTTCTGTACAACATATCCTATGCTTCTCTTAATTTTAACTGACAATATATTTCAGGATTGTTAATTCTTAAATAATCTGTGCTGTAATCTTCAGTGAGGAGCTCGTTTATGAAGAAGGGATTTAAAGCTAATATTGAAAAAGATACTTTGGCTAACGCTGATTTTAGGCGGGTTCTTTATACTGGTAAGTATAGTCAACTTGTTTTGATGGCCCTTAAGCCTGGTGAAGAAATTGGAGAGGAAGTTCATCATAATTTGGATCAGTTTTTTAGATTTGAAAAAGGAACAGGCATCGTCATAATAGATGGGGTAAAGCATAAGGTAACTGATGGAGACGCGGTAATAGTTCCTGCGGGGGCTAGACATAACGTCATTAATATGGCAAAAACCGTGGAGCTTAAGCTCTACACGATTTATTCTCCTCCTGAGCACCAAGACGGAACAATACATAAAACTAAAGCAGATGCGATTGCGAACCCGGAAGAATTTGACGGAAAGACTACAGAATAATTCTTCCCTATTTTCCACCTCCAAAAAATCAAAAATCTTCTTGTTTTTAGATTAAATAAACCACTTCATAAGTTAAGATAGACATTAGCATTTTTTTATTAAAAAAAGGAGAAAGGGGGATTGTTTAGGTACTAATCTATTTTTTTCTTTTTAGTAGCAGTGCAATAGCTGATATTATGGCAATTACTATTATGGCAACGGCGACAATATATAGTTCAGTTGAACCGCCTTGTG
This sequence comes from uncultured Candidatus Bathyarchaeia archaeon, assembly GCA_964596465.1. Taxonomy (GTDB): domain Archaea; phylum Thermoproteota; class Bathyarchaeia; order Bathyarchaeales; family Bathycorpusculaceae; genus JADGNF01. Next base: position 11,076 of record CAZQTZ010000020.1, read on the forward strand.
CGGGTTCAGGGGCTGCAGTGGGGGAGACGGTCGATGATGGCATCACAGTCGGTGTTGAAGTTGGAGCTACAGTTTGGATTGGAGTTGATGTGGGAGCTGGTGTTATTTGCGCTGCAGAGGAACCTACAACTATCGCGGTTTCTTCTGTAGCTGAGTAGTAACTGTTTGATCCGTCAAAAACTGCGGCTATCTTGTGTATTCCCGTATGTGTTGGAGTCCACGAAACAATGAAGTGGCCTAAGCTGTCGCTGACGGTCTGAATAGTATCAACTACGTTGTTGTTTCCATCTGAAATATAAACCGTGACTGGAACACCCATTACATTGGTCGGCATCGGCTGCTGTAGGTAAAGATAGGTCATCCAGGCTGTCATGTTCGCATCAGATATTGCCGGTGTACCCGCTGCAGGAACACCAACTGCTGTTTGACCAGGTGATTGGTCAGTTACTGTACCTCGAATGGCTATCGGCGAACCCACGTTTACTCCACTCATTGGGGCATCAACTGTAACTTCGCTAAGACCTTTACCGAAAGCGTAAATCTGGTTTGTGTAGGCGTTGTACCCGACAAGTATTCCATCAGCTATAGCCATGGAGGCGAAGAAGGCTGGAAGTTTCCATATTAGCTTACCATTGGTCGCGTCGATACAGTATAGGGTATATCCTCGAAGCATCGGTGAATTAGGGGTGTGCTCCGTAACTCCAAAGTAAACTTTATTGTCCGCAACCGTTACGCCTCCAAATGAAGGCCACACGCCATAGGGGGTCATAAGACCACTGCTGCCCTGCTCAAAAGTCCAAAGATGAGCACCTGTCGCAAGGTCAAAAGCTATGACATCGCCTGAGTAGCCGTCAATAAGCAGCATTCCATTTGCCATCTGCGCAGCCCAATCGTAGACAGACCAATCAGTGTTCGTGTATTCGTTAAGTGGTTGAGTGACAAATCTTTCAACACCATTCTGCAAGTTGATTACATGCCACTGCATGGTTTCCTTCTGGAAGAAGGCGTAAGTGCCTTCGCCTACTGTTTTAGCCCAATAACCGATTAATCCCGGAGAAGATGGCCCGCCTGGTCCCCAACCTAGATTGGTCCAGTTTTTCCTCCATAACTCCGTTCCGTCTATTAGACTATATGCTACGTGTATAAAAGTCGGTGAAGTTACCTCTGAAGTTATTGTTGATTCAGCGACCATTATTTTTGATGCATAGTCAGTGAAAGCCGCCACTTGGTTTCCTGGCACATCGGGCACAGAAACATTCCATTGTATGCCTCTTGACCAGTCACGGACAGCTGAAGTCCAAGGCCGATAGATTTCAGCGTTAAATTGAGTCGCACCATAAGTAACCGCTAAGGTTGAGTTCCACAAATATAATCTATTAGTAAAAGCGCTAAGGCCAAAGACCAGCATTTCACCATTTGGACCATACACTGAACTGGGCGCACCAGTTGCATTAGCGAAAGTGGTAAATAGTCTTCCTGTAAAGGCATCATACATTTGCCAAGAACCTCCACTAGAAGTCCATAGATAAGCCAATGTGCCCGTTTGAACCCCTGTATTGAATGTGAACAGTTGCGCACTGGAAAGTTGAGGCATCGAATCATTAGACCATATTGTTTGCCCAGTCCGTAGATCAGCACAGGTTACACCTGTTACGCCAGAAGCAAAAGTGTTGTAATATAACCTACCGCTTATTATACGGGGTGTAAATTTGTTCTCATAAAGTAGTCCATGATAGAAGTTTGTTCCCCATCCAGCTTCTCCGCCAGTGATTCCGCCGAAAGTTAACTGCTTAGTCCATAGCAAGTGGGCGCTGTTGGGGCCAGTGGTGTACTTGTTATAGTAGGTTGACCCGAAGGCAGGTCCAAGCCAGTTTCCCGCAATTTTGTACCATTCTCTATTTTCAGCACTTATCGGGTTCGACCAGTATCCAGTAGGCAGTGGCACTTCCGGCCAAGCCTCTATTGGTTCATTTTGAACAGTTAAAGTAACTTCGCGGCTATTACTTGTTTTAAAGGTATAAAGACCGGGTGGCAATGTCATCAATCCAACAGAACCTGTAATGTTAATCGTTGACTCGATAAAAGTGGCTTTAATCTTGTACTGTCCAATTTTATCTGGCGTGAACAGGTAATATGCGCCACCGACTGCATCCGACTCAATAGGTCCCCTGGTTAGGGTATTGCCGTCAGGAGTAACTATGGTCACCGTATAATTCCAGCCATAATAGTCTAAATAATTAAGCTGAGGGGGATCATGGTCAAGCCAAAACACAATGTTCATGGTCTGTCCGACACCAACAGGATTAGGCGAGACTGCAATGTAGCAATTGGTCGGGATATCCATTACTATCGCTGCACTAGAAGGTATAGCTACTGTTATCAGCGCAGCTGCTGACAACATTAAAACTAAAAAAAGAGACAAAATATCCTTGTGCGTTTTTAATTTCTTAAATAATTCAACCATTTATTTCACTCTCAAAAACAAATGGAATTAAAGTTTTGATATGTTATAATTATAATAAAAGTTTTTCGTAAAATTGAAATACTAATAATTTTCCGCAGGTAATTTTTACTATAAACAAAATCTAATCAGGATCATTAAAAGTTAAGAAGCTCCGATTAAAAATTATTACAACAAATTCAGGGGGTCTTTACTTCTTAAATCCCGAAGGTAACTCCAAACAGAAACAAAGCAGGAGCAAACAAGAAAAGGCAGAATATTTTTATTGGTCGAGGAAGAGTACGGAAAGCAGGAATTATCGCAGTCTCTACAAAATAATTTGCGTTTAACATATCTCATCATCCTTGCATGCTTAACCTAATCTCTAATAGAGGATATTTCGATTAGAGAATTTGGACGTATTAAGAAAATACATACAATACAGAACTTTAAATTAAAAAAACAAAAAGAAAAAATATTTATTTATTTAGAGGGGCTCCACATTTGCCGCAAAATTCGTTGCCTTCGGGATTTTCATAACCGCAACTACCGCAGTTAACTATGCCTGGTTTTACGGGCTTTTGAATTGGAACAGATTCCTTTAACACATTTGCTTTAGCGTTCTTCTTCGGTTTCCTCATTAAAACAAAAATAATCAGCAGAATAATTATCACAAAGACAACTACAAGCAAGATTATTAGTATATCAAGAGTAGAATCTGATGAGCCATTGGGGTTAGTTGGAGTAGCAGTCTGAACTGGAGAGGTAGTGGGTGAAGCCGAGTTTGAAGGGGCAATTGTTGGTATTTGACTAATTGTCCAAAGAGAAGACTCCTTCAGAGTTATATGTGTAGTAAATGTTTGGTTAGGTACTTCAGTATATACATCGATAAGGGTTGCTTCTACAAGAACCCCAGTTAGTTTATCAAAATACAAGTCCATAACACTGTAGAGTTTGCCCGGTAAGTCAGTCCGATTGACTGATATGTGATTAATTGCTCGGAAATCGTCTTCGTAAGTACGAAACACGGTATTATTTATGATAAATGGCAAATCGGATGCAGAGGGGAATAAGTAATTCCCTGAAGTGAGATTAGCTGCATAAACATAGATGAATCCAGTTGCTGTTGTATTACCTACTTCCTCAATATCAGTTCCAGTGATTTCAGTTCCATTATTAAATCGCCAAATAGTTGAGAGCCGTAAATTATATCCAGCCGCGGCATCAATGGTAACTTGATAGTAATCGGTCTGGTTCTTAGAAATTAAAGAGGCGGGAACAACATCGCCAAAACTTTTGGAGGTCCAGATATAGGTTAAATCATACTTAAATGAGTCTCCCTGAGATACGCCAACAGCAACTATACCCTGTCCAAAAGTGCCTCCTAGAAAACTAATGACTAAAAGCAAAAGAAGAAAAGAAGATACTGTTGCAAGTTTCTTGTTCATATCCATCATTCTATTTAGTCACATAATTGAGTTTTTATGGTTTGTGGAGTTTTCCCAAATCTATTCCAAATTAATATGATTAAGAAAAAATTTTGAAGTGATTAGACCAAAATAAGTAGATATTATACAATAAAGAAAAACGAGTTAAAGCTCTTGGATTTCACATTTGAGCTTCTTTATTGTCTCTTCAGCTTTTCCAGGCTCAACCTTCATAGTATAAAGTTGACTGGGAGTGCGAAGTTTCAATTTGACACATGATTTTAGCCTTTTAACCGCGCATGATTTTGCATGTGCGCTCATTTCAACGAATTTTTCTGCATCCATAATTTCGGCTGGCATATGCTTTTTCACCGACTTTGACACCTGCATGGATACCCCCCGAGTTTTTATCTGTTTTGGTGCCTACAAAGCTAAGCTTCCTACTATCTCGTAAAAATCCTAAACAACTAACCCGATTATAATGTAAATGCGCAGGTTGTCTTTATGCTTTTAAGTTAAAGTTATTAATCTATCAGATTACACTAATGAACGGAAAGGAAAGTTAATGGATCTTATAAATTTTGCAATTAATGTAGCCAAAGCAGCATTAGTTTTATTTATAATTGTAGATCCATTTGGCAACATCCCTATCTTCATAGGGTTAACTCAGAAAATGACTGAGGTCCAAAGAAAAAAGATATTCAACACCGCCATAATCGTTAGCATTATTCTGTTACTTGTTTTTTCCTTTGCAGGCCAAGAAATATTCAACATTTTCGGAGTCTCCATTTATAGTTTCGAAATTGCCGGCGGGATTCTCCTGCTAATAATAGCCATCAGAATTTTAATATCAGGCAGTCTCCACGAAGAAGGCGAAACCCCTGAAAGCATAGGCGCAGTTCCCATCGCTATGCCCCTTCTCGTCGGTCCAGGTGCTATTACAACTACAATCCTTAACCTTCAAAGCTATGATGTAATAGTTACTGTTCTATCCGTTCTGATTGTTTTAACCATAACTTGGATAACACTAAGATTTATGACTAAAATCTATCGGGTCTTAGGAAACACAGGCTCAATAATCATCGCAAGAGTCATGTCCCTGTTAATAGCAGCTATAGCCATACAGTACATCATAATAGGCACAACACACTACATCGCCCTTTTACACTAATATTTGATTAAAACTTAAAGCAAGCAAATATGGGTGTGTTTGACCCAGACAAATAAGGTAATAAAACTCAATAAAAAAGATAAAGAGAAGAAGATTACTTCTTCTGTAGTTGTTTTTGAAGCTCTGCGTAAGTAGCTTTGATGTCGTCAATTGAGGCTGAGTCTTCAATTGTTGAGGTATCGCCCAACGGTGCACCTGATAATACTGCCTTGAGGAGTCGGCGCATGATTTTACCGCTTCGAGTTTTTGGTAGCTTATTTACGACTATTATAGCATCTGGTGTTGCGATAGGTCCTATAGTTGTTCGAATATGTTTGACAAGGTCAGCGGTTAGTTGATCAGATGGTGAGAAGCCTTGGCGTAAAGTGACGAATGCTACTGGGACTTCTCCTTTAACAGCGTCCTCTTTACCCATGACTGCTGCTTCAGCGACTGCGGGGTGTGAAACCAGCGAGCTTTCAAGTTCAACGGTTCCGATGCGGTGACCTGCTACTTTCATCACTTCGTCTGCTCGGCCTAATAACCAGAAGAAGCCGTCATTGTCACGTATAGCATAATCACCTGTAACATAGATGCCTGGCCATTTCCCAAAGTATGCTAATTTGAATCTTTCTGGGTCTTTCCATAATGTATTTAGCATGCCTGGCCAAGGTGATTTGATTACAAGCCAGCCTTTTTCGCCGTTAGGTAGAGGTTTACCGGTTTCATCAAATATGTCTGCGTTGACTCCTGGTAAAGGTAATGTTGCTGATCCTGGCTTTAGCGGGGTCAGTTCGATACCTGCTGCGGGAGTAATCATGAAGCCGCCTGTTTCTGTCTGCCACCAAGTGTCGATTATTGCCAGCTTTTCTTTGCCGATGACGCGGTAGTACCATTTCCATGCTTCTGGGTTAATCGGTTCCCCGACTGAGCCTAATTCGCGTAGGCTGCTCAGGTCATGTTTGTTTACCCAATCCTCGCCGAATTTCATGAACATACGGACTGCAGTTGGGGTGCCATAGAGAATGTTGATGCCATGTCGTTCAATCATAGCCCACCAGCGGTCTTGAGCAGGGTAATCAGGTGTGCCTTCGAATAAGAATGCGGTGAGACCGTGGATTAATGGAGCATAGACATTATAGCTGTGTCCAGTAATCCAGCCGATGTCTGCAACGCACCAGTAAATATCCTCATCATTTGGGTTGAATGCCCATTTAAGTGTCCAATAAGCCCAGACTGCATAACCACCTGTTCCATGTTGGACACCTTTTGGCTTACCTGTTGTGCCTGAAGTGTATAGTATGAACAAGGGATCTGATGAGAGCATACGTTCTGGTTCAACATAGGTGTTTGCTCCTGCATTAGCAGTTAGCTCGTGCCACCAGTAGTCTCGTCCTTCTTTCATTTGGATTGGCTGACCAGTTTGTTTGACAACAATTACCTTTTCTATGTTAGGCATGTTGGGTAATGCACGATCAGCTGTGTCTTTAATCGCTATTGGTTTGCCGCGTCTAAAAGAGCCGTCTGAGGTGATTAAAATTTTTGCGCCACAATCGTTTACTCGGTCAGCTAATGCTTCAGCACTAAAGCCTGAAAATACTACTGCGTGTACACCGCCGATTCTAACAGTTGCAAGCAACGCCATTGGTAATTCGGGAATAACTGGCAAAAAGACAGCAACTCGGTCGCCTTTCTTAACGCCGAAGTCCTTAAGGACCTTTGCCATTTTGTTTACTTCGCGGTAGAGTTGATAGTACGTGTAGGATTTGACATCGCCCATTTCTCCTTCCCATATATAGGCGAGTTTATTTTTTCGCGGTCCTTTGACATGTCTATCTAAAGTATTATAACATATGTTGAGTTCTGCTCCTGCAAACCACTTGTAAAACGGCGGATTAGAAGAGTCAAGCACTGTATCCCATGTCTTGAACCAGTCAATGGCCTTGGCTTTTTCAGCCCAATATGCCATTGGGTCTTTTAGGGATTGTTCCCATTCTTGTTTTCTTTTTTCTCCAGAAGAAATTTGTACGTTGCTCGGACTATATTTTTCGTCGAATGGTAAACTAGCTTCCGACATTTTTATCATTCCAGTTTTCTTAACTGGGTAAAAAATCTTGACTCAGAGTGCATATAAAACTTTGCTTGAACATAAGCGGATTTTATGTTTTACTTGATTATGATATAAAAAAGGGAGTGAAAAATTTCTACTTTACAACGCCGATGGGCAACACAGTTTTCTGATGAGACTCATTTAGAATTTCCGCAATTGCTAAGTAGAATGCGCTGAATCCGCAGATGATGCCTTCAATGCCAACTAAGTTATTGAACGTATATGAGCCAAATAAGATGGGATTACCCATTAAATCGCGTGCGGTCAATAAGAAGAACAGAACGAACAGACTTCCAAAGACCATTTGTAGCGCTCTATTCGCTTTAAGGGTGCCG
>CAZQTZ010000021.1:0-18402 GCA_964596465.1 uncultured Candidatus Bathyarchaeia archaeon
CCAGGTGCACCAGCAAAAAAAGCGGGTTTAACAATGGGGGATGTAATAATAGCATTCAACGGTAAACCAGTATCAGATTTCTATGACTTGCCCCGATTACTCGCAGATGATGTAGCAGGCAAAAAAACTACTCTTACTATAATCCGCGAAGAAAAACTCGTTGAACTATCAATAATCCCGACTACCCGAGAGGATGAAAACAATGAATAAGAGAGTTATCCACTCCGCCTTGATGGAACCTGAAGCTCCGCAGCCACTGCATAAACCTGATCAACTGAATCGATTTCCACGTCCAAATCCTAGTATAAGCGCTACCTCAGCGGTTTCCAGTGTATTCTATTCTCGTCTTCATCTAAATGAGAACTGGAATTAGCCGCCCGCGCTTTTTTCTCTAAAAAATTAGAAAGGATTTAGATCTCATTTTTTTCTAAGTTGTGAACAGCATTTACTGTTCTTTCAAGAAGAAGTTGAGCTGCATCTTGAGTCGGCCAACCCGCAAGTCCGCAGTCAGGTCCAGTGAAAGTCATCCTATTGCCGAATTTTTCTTTAGCTGCGATGTACCTTTTTGTAATTAAAGATTCATCATCGACTAATTGCTCCTTTGCCGGGTTTTTTATGCCTTTATCGTAGAGTTCTGAAGTAATTGCGTCTATATCTGTTCTTGAGATTCCTACTCGAATATACTTATCCGAAGACTCTAGCATCTGTTTTGAAACACTTTGAATGTTTTTTGGGGAAGCGGCATACTCAAAGCTTAAAACATCAATTTTCTTCACGCAGAGTAGATCAGGTAATCTTGCTGATGAATGAATGTGGATCTGTCGTACCACATCATTGAGATCAAATGCCTTTCCCATAATACTGCACAATATGTTGCTTTCAGCATCGATGTTGTGGAAGCCGAAGCTGGGTTCATCTATTGAAACGACTTCAGTCTTAATGTATTTAGTATCTAAGATGCTATTCTTAGCAAAGCGTCTTATTGTTTCAGCAAACCCCTCAAGTACATCTATGTACAAGATTTTTCCGATTAATGCCAGATACTCTTCCATAGGACCAAACAAGGATATTCGTAGCAGGATTTTTTTTCCGAATTCCTCGCTTAGTTGCTTTGCCTCTTCTTTAATTAAGGCTACTTCCGGGAAAAACGCGTCTTTCTCATCAACAACGAAGGTGCCTTTCTCCATTGCTTTCTTAACCTCATCACCAATTTGATTAATTCCATCGTACTGTTGAGGATAATTAACAACATCAAGTCCTGTACGAAGTTTACGTTTGAAAGAGGCAATTGTAACGTCACAAAAGTTAATTTTAACAAATTCGTCCTTCTGAGGATTCTCGCCTTGAGAAATTAACTTTCGTGCACCCTGATAAGCCTTATTAAACGTAGCTCTATCAACCGTTGCGGGTAAGGGGAAACTGCCAATATCATCTACTGAAATTTTCATAAATTACTATACTCTCAAAAACCCATTTAAGAATAGTGCCTACGTAGAACAAATCTGGATTCCTACTTGAATTATTGTTAATAATTCTTTTTAGATTACTTTTGATCTGCTGTTGAAGCGGCTGTTTGAGTTGTTTGTTGAGTATCAGCTTGAATCGAAATTTGTTCTGTTGATTCTGTCTTTTCGGCCGGTGATGGGGACAATATTTGAATTTTTTCTGCCATTGGATGAAGTAAATCGGGTGGCGGGTAAGGTGTATTTAGAATTGAGCTTAGCATATAGATGCTATTAAAGACATGTTGGTAAACAGTGAAGAGAATCTGGGGGATTTTGGTTTTAGGATTAACTTCGAGTTTCTTTTTGATATCCGCTGATTTACCGTTAAGTGTTACGCTGCCTGAGGTAACATATTTTACTACGTTTGGTTTCGTGCTTATTGTTATGTTGAAACCTAAAGTGACTTCTTCTCCTGTCTTTTTTTGTTCTTCCATTTTAGCGTTAATGTCAAAAAAGAGTTCCTCAACTGGTAAAAGCTGGCCCATTCTTTCAGACTGCAGGCTATCTATTCGTATCGTAACCGTAATGCCTGAGACTGAATATTTAGGGCAGATGACTTATTCCCTCTTCATTATCTGGTTATATTTTATTTTTTTCACTTTTGTAGCTTTTGAATCCCTGCTCTTTATTTGTTATCTTTATGTCACATTCCTATCTTACTCGATACTGAATTCGCTAAAGCTGGCCGGAATAGTAAGTTCTGTGGAGAACTTGAATCCTCCAGTATCCGTTGGATTACCTTTTGTTCGCACAAAAATCTTCTTTGGAATATCATCTTCGATGTATATGATGTAATTTACAGTCTTTCCTAAGCCGATACGCTCTAACTGTTGAATTGTTGCTTTAAACTTCTCAAGTTCCTGTATTTTTGCGCTAATCTTCTCTATAGCTTCGAATAATATCTCAACTTGTCCTTGTTCAGTGGAAGAAAGCATAGTACTGCCGCATTGCACCCATACTGATGATTCGCCGCTTTTTCCTTTACCGCCTTTTCCTCCTGATTTGGCGTCAGGGGCTTTTTTTATGGGCGCCTTTAGATTCTTCTGTAGAGCAGCTGATTTCTGGTACCACTCATCGTTTTTATGTTCGTCTTCACAAGTTCTCAATATTGACCCCAGCCATTGGCTGTAATCTTCAAATAATGATCGATATTGAGCGCTTTGATCAAGTAAGTACTCATTTGTATCCTTTAAAGTTGGAAACGTACGTATCTCTGTGACCATGAGTTTGTGTTCACCTTTAAATCTGGCTCGGTGACTATTTGAGTCCATTTAGACCATAAGGTAGCCTCACGGCTTGACTCATTAGCAAGTACTGTTCTTTTGAATAATAGGATTTGTCCATTAAAAAAATTACATACTGATTTTCCTAGTGTATTCTTAAAAAGACCTGAAAAATTGTCTTTAAAATTTAAGCAACAGTTACTTGATCTATTGAAAGTTATAAGCTTCAGACAAGACAAATATATTTTCAAGTTTTTGCCCCGTTAAAAAAATGATGCCTCTGCCAGTGAATTATTGATTGCTTTTTCTATTGCTTAGACCATCTTCTTTTTAGACTTATTATGGCTTATTGTTTGTGTTGTTCAATTGAAACTAAGGATGCTTTTGTGCTAAACATAGCAGGGTTGAAAAGAAAATTGGTTTGGGATGCCTATAGGGCTAATTATCCCACTGTTTTATTTTTCTTTTGTAGAAACTCGTTGAGTATTTGTGTACGATGATCGATGAGGCCTTGAAGGTCCTGCTTTAGACGATCTGCTACTTCTCCCATTGCCATTGCTTCTGTTACTACGGTGTTGTTTAGTTTTCCAACATTTTCTGCTTCTACCAAAATTCCCTTGTTTGATTCCTCAACTTGTTTTGCATCATTTGTGACACTTAAGGCTAATTTAGTCATTTCTTCTGCTTCACCAACAACACCTTGAGTTACTTTTGCTACACCTTCTGCTGTTGTTGACACATCTTTGGCTATGCCTGCCATTTCTTGGGCTGCTGCGGTTTGTTCTTCGACTGCGGAGGAGGCTTCTTCGGAGGCAGAGGAGCTTTCTTCAGCGATGCTGGCTACTTCCTGTATGGTTTTAGCTACTTTATTGATTGATTCTAAACCATTCTCGACTCCGTTTGTAAGTTTACTGACCTTATCGGTCATACTCTCCATAATTTTTGCTATGCCTTCCGCTTCTTTAATTGAAGCTAAAACTACAGTCGCGCCTTCTGCTGCGCCTATTTGTGATTGTTGGGTTATGGTTGCTGTTTGGTTGCCTGCGTCTTTGATGCTTTTTACTAGGTTTATGGATTGTCCTGCTGCGTTTTTGGATTGTCCGGCGAGGCCTTTTACTGCGTCTGCTACGACTGCGAATCCTCTGCCTGCTTCTCCTGCTCTTGCTGCTTCTATGGCTGCGTTTAGGGCTAGCATGTTGGTTTGGCCTGCGATGTCTGATACTGAGTTAGCCATTTGGCCAACTTGCTCTACTGCGCTGACCATAGAAGTTACTGCATCTGCTACACGAGTGATGTTAGTTTTAATTGTGTCAATAGCCTGGAGTCCTTGTTGCCCTTTCTCATTAGCTTCCTTTGACTTATTTAATGCGTCATCGGTAACAGCTGAGGCTTCTCTAGCTATTACGCTAGCATCATCCATGACTTTTTTTAGTGATTCGGTGCTTTTAGCCGCGTTTTGTGAGAGTTCGGCTAGTTTTTGTGCGCCGGTGGATACTTGCTGGGATGCTGTGCTGACTTGCTGCATGCCGATAGCCATTTGGTTAGAAACGTTAGCAGCTTGCTTACCCATGTCTGCAACTTTAGAGGTTGAATTAGTAGCTTCAGTGGCACTTGTAGCTACTCTGCTAGCTGCTACTTCAACGTTTTTTGCGTTTGCACTTACTTTTTCTACAATTTCGCTTGAATTTGTTGCTAATTGTGCAACTTTAATCGCTGATTGTTCTGCTTGATATGCAAGATCCGCTGCTTTGGCGGCATTCTGGATTGTTTCATCAGCACTTAGCATTATTTTTTCTGCGCCTGCGATTGCATCCTTAAGCACTTCTACAACTTTATTTGCGAGTTTCTGATTTTCCTCGCGTAAACGTGTATTTTCCTTTTCTAGAAGTTCTAATCTTTTTTCGGAATCGATATTCTTCTTCTCTTTTTGTTCATTGGTCATTCTAAGTTGCTCCATGAATATGCGTTTGGTTCTATTTTGCTCATTCACCTTATAAGTAGCTTATGAAATAATCATATTCAATACTGATATGTATTTTAGATACTGATTTTAGAAAAAGCTCTAATAATTTGCCTTCTATAGACAATTATTTGTTATAATATTTCCTTAATCTTTACATGCAGATACTATTGCTCGTGGAATTCGGTCTAGTGGAGCAATAACATCAACACATCCTGTCTGAATTGCCATATTTGGCATGCCAAATATCACACAGCTTTTTTCGTCCTGCGCAATTGTGGCTCCGCCTTTTTCTTTGATGGCTTTAATTCCTTTTGCGCCATCCGAGCCCATACCAGTTAATACAACGCCAATATTATTATCTCCATAAACTTCAGCTGTGGATTTCATCATAACATCTGCCGCGGGTCGAACATAATTTACCGGCGGATCCTGATTTAGGCTTATTTTTCCTGATTTTGTAACCACCATATGAAAACCTCCGGGAGCTAAAAGTGCCAGATTCTCTTGAATATAATCGCCTTCTTCGGCTTCTTTAACCTTAAATTTGCAGCTTTGGTTAAGGCTTTCGGCGAAAAGTTTTGTGACTCCTTTGGGCATATGCTGAACAATCAAAATTGGTGGTATATTGCTTGGTAAATGGGATAGAACATGTGTTACTGCAGGAGGGCCTCCGGTGGAAGCTGCTATTGAAATAACTTTATCACTTATCCTGATTGGTTCAGTACTTTGATTTTCTTCGCTTAAGAAAAGTTTTGTCTGATTTACATTTGCGGAAGCTGCTGTTTTGACCTTCAGGATTAACTCGCTTTTTACTGATTCCATGTTAAGCGATATTTGACCAGAAGGTTTAGGAACATAATCAACTGCTCCAAACTCAAGAGCTTTTAGTGTTAACTGGGCTTCTCTTTGGGTCAAAGCGCTAATCATAACAACAGGTACAGGGCTAATTTCCATGATTTTACGAACAGCAGTTAATCCATTCATTACCGGCATTTCAACATCTAAGGTTACAACATCAGGGTGTAGTTGGGGGATTTTGGCAAGGGCTTCCTCCCCATTTCGCGCAGTTCCTACAACTGACAATGAAGGGTCAGACTGCAAAATGTCGATTAGTACTCTTTGCATAAGCAATGAATCATCAACAACGAGGATTTTTAACGAATTCATTGTGTGTTTCAAGTACTCCCGCGCTTTGTTTGTTGTTTTTGATAATAGATGGGAACTAACCCACTTTTTATTTAGGTGAGTTGTTCTGAGTTTGGACTTGGAATCCTTTGGCGGTGTCTTTCATGCCTGCTAAATCATTTTTTGAAACTACTTTCATTAGATCAAGTAGAATAATGAGGTCTTTATCGTGTTTTGCAACACCTAATATTGCTTGGCTTTTATCAGTTATGAGGCTGTCCGGGTTTGACTCTATGTCTTTCTTAGGAAGGGTTAGTACTTCCATTACTGAATCAACCATGACGCCTATCGGATGTTTATCCTGAACAATGACCATTATTCCGTTATCATCATTAGCTCTTTTTGCTGTGATGCCAAATCTTTTCCTAAGGTCGATAACCGGAATTACCTCTCCTCTGAGGTTAGTTACGCCTTTTACATAATCGGGAGCATAAGGTACAGGAGTGACGCCTTCAAAGTTCTTTACCTCACGAACTTGATGAACATTCACGCCATAAGATACATTATCTAATGAGAAGGTCAACATCTGCATTTCTTCTCGTGCCATTTTCTGCTGGTCGAAATTTGCCATTAACCATTCACCTATTACAAAAGCCTATTCTGAAAACACTTATAATATGCTTATGAAAATCCTATCCATATTACAAATTCATCTTGTAACGTGTCAGATGGTAAACATAATTTTCTCTTTCAGGTCCTGTTTGTTACTGTGTTTCATATTTAAAAATTCTAATTTGGGTCTTTTTAGTTAGGCTTAGTTGAATTGAGACTCCTTTTTCAAGATTAGCTAAGTAGTCGAATTGCGTTTAAAGCTGATAACATGGAAGTTTCCATACTAGCGACTGCAGGTTCCACAGCGCTAGCATATATTAGTCGTTTATCGAGAAGAGTTGGAGGTAGCTTGGTTATGGGTTTAAATTTTGGGTAGGCGCTCTTCCAACAATGCTCTAGAATCGTGACACCTTCATCGAAGAATATGGAATTTATTGTTTTTTGGCTCAAGGGGGCTATTGAGGAAATTGTTACCAAATGGTCGGCATTGCCTATTTTTTGGATGCTGTAATGGGTTATTGGATCTGCATCTTTTGTGGTTAATATCATAGCTGGTGGAGGAGTTGATTTTTTTAAACCAAAGTAATCTGGGTTAAATCTGCCTCGTATGATTTTTTTATAAACCGTCTGATATAGCTGAGGCTCTAGATTGGGCAATGAGAAACCTTCAAAGTGTATATTCCCAAATTCCAGAGGTGCAGCGATTATAACACTATCAAAATCTGTTTTCTCTTCCCCTGTGTAGACTTTATAGGTGCCCATGCTGGTCTTTTCTATCTTGTCAACTTTTCGACCCAGTTTAATATCGGCTTTTGAAACATCAGCAAGATAAGCTGGTAAAACGCTGTTACCTCCTTCCAAACTATATATCGCTTTGGAATAAACTCCAATCAAAGATGAAATTCCTGCAAATCCTCCCAAATCCGCATTCTGAGAATAAATAGTCCTTGTTATGGGAGTCATGATTTCATCAATGAACCTTTGACTTGCCCCTTTCTCAATTAGAATCTCAAGAAATGATTTCTCATAATAATTGTTAAGATTTGTATTTTCAAAAAGAGCACCAATCTCCATGTGATTTTTTGTTTCTGTATTGTAGAGGTTATTGACTTGGCCTTTTATTTTTCTTAGAAGAAGAGCAGCTCGAATTAGGCTTAAGTTGTGCTTTAATAGAAGCTTAAGCGTAGGGCTCTTTTTATCTGACCTAAAAATGATTTCTGAGCCATTCCAAATTGCAAAATCGCGACTTTCTTTTACAGGTGTTATCTTTAGTCGTTCTGCTTTTACGATTCCTAAAATTGTTCTGTTGAAACTGTTGAAAAAAGAAGCGCCCAACTCTATGGAAGCTCCCTCTTCATTATAGCTTAAGATTCTGCCGCCGATTCTATTCTGGGCATCATATAATGTGACATTTACGTCTGGTAAGTACTTGTTTGCAAAATACGCTGCTGAGCAACCTCCGACACCCGCGCCGATTACTGCTAAATTTGTCATGTTTGAATCAAAAAGATGTGCACTTTAAATAAGATAAAGGTGAGTATAAAAAGAAAAATTTTAAAAAAATAGTTAGGGCAAGGTGGCCGTTTTTAGTTTTCTTGCCATTTCTTCAAGTTCTAATAACATTTTATTCGGATTCGCTAAATTTGCGTTTATTATATTTACAAATACGCTGCCTACAATGACTCCGTCAGCGCCGGCTTCGATTATCCGTTTAACATGCTCTGGTTTTGACACTCCAAAACCTACGGTCAAAGGGATTCGTCCCGCAGTAAATGGTAGCGTCTTTTTAACCAGATTTAAAGTAGCGTCTTCTATGGTGGCTTTTGTGCCGGTAACGCCAAATCGGGAGACTAGATATAGAAAGCCTGAGCTACAATTGATTATTTGTTTTAGTCTTTCGTTAGTTGTGGATGGTGCTGCAAGAAAAACTGTATCTAATCCGTATGTTTGAGCGGTTTCTTTGTACTCGGCTGATTCTTCTAACGGCAGATCGGGAATTATTGTTCCATCAACTTTACATTCCTTGGCAGTGCTAAAGAAGTTATCTAATCCCATTTTAAACAAGAGATTGTAGTAGGTCATTACCGCAATAGGAATATCATGTTTGTTTTTGATTTCTTTCGCTATCTCTAAGACCTTTTTTGGAGTTGTTCCAGCGTTTAGGGCACGTGTGCTGGCAGCTTGAATTGTAGGTCCATCCGCTATGGGATCAGAAAATGGAATGCCCAGTTCTAGTATGTCGATGCCGCCTTTGATCAGAGCTTCTGCTATTTTGATGGTGTATATTGGTTCAGGATCGCCGCCCATTACGTATGCGATTAATGTGCCCTCGTTTTTAGGTTTAAGTTTTTGGAAAACTTGGCTTATGTTGCTCATATTTTTGCCCCCGTGAATTTTGCTACGGATTCTACGTCTTTGTCTCCGCGTCCGGAAAGCGTAGCTACTATTGCTTGGTTTTTATTCATTTTTTTTGCCAACTTCATGGCATATGCTAATGCGTGTGATGATTCTAAGGCAGGGATTATGCCTTCTGTTTGTGAAAGAGTAAGAAACGCATCTACCGCTTCTCTATCACTAGCCGAGACATATTTTGCTCTCTTTATAGAGTTGAGGAAAGAATGTTCAGGCCCTACTCCAGGGTAATCTAGACCGGCTGATACGCTATGGGTGTTTTGGATTTGTCCATCTTTATCTTGCAGTACATAGGTTAGCATGCCGTGGAAGACTCCTTCTTCACCTGCGCCTATTGAAGCTGCGTGTTTGCCGGTTTCTAGTCCTTGGCCTGCCGCTTCAACTCCGTACAGCTGAACTTGGGAATCATCTTCGAAGGGGAAGAAAGTTCCTGCGGCATTACTTCCTCCGCCAACACATGCTACTAGGGCTTCGGGGAGGCGTCCTTCTTTCTGTTTGAACTGCTCTTTTATCTCTAAGCCTATAACACTCTGGAGGTCTCGTACTATCATTGGGTATGGATGAGGTCCTACTACTGAGCCGATGAGGTAGTGTGTGTTCTCAAGGTTGGTTACCCAGTCCCGAAAGGCATCGTTGATTGCGTCTTTCATGGTTTTGCTGCCTGCTTCTACTGGATGAACTTCAGCGCCCAGCAACTTCATACGATATACGTTAAGACGTTGGCGTTCCATGTCGTCGATACCCATGTAGATTTCTGCTTTTAGTCCTAGCACTGCACCTGCCATCGCTGTTGCGACGCCATGTTGTCCCGCCCCGGTTTCAGCTATAATACGTGTTTTACCCATACGTTTTGCCAGCAATGCTTGTCCTAAAGTGTTATTGATTTTATGTGCTCCGCCATGAGCTAGGTCTTCGCGTTTTAGGTAAATTTTTGCGCCGTTCATTTTTCTGTTAGGTTTTTAGCAAAATAGAGGGTGGTTGGCCTGCCTGCGTAATCTCTAAGGTAATCGTTGAGTTCTTTTCTGAAACTTGCATCGTTTCTAACTTGTTCATACGCAGCTTCTAATTCTTTAACGGCTTTCATGAGTACTTCCGGAACAAAACGTCCGCCATATTTGCCGTATTTGCCATCCTCTGGGTAGCTGCTTATTTTTTTCATCTTTTCTATTTTCATTTTCTGCTTTCTCCGCCTTGTCTGATTTTTCTGATTTTACTGTTAGTTTTAATCATGATTTTACGAAGTCCCTGACTTTCATTTCAATATCTTTTGCCTGCATAATGGCTGAGCCAATAAGAAAGGCCTGTGCACCACACCTACGTAAGAAATTCAAATCAGCTGAGCTGTTGATTCCGCTTTCGCTAACTATGACTTTATATTGGTTTTTGTAGGTGCTTTGTGAGAGTAACTCTTTTGTCACGTTTAAATCGATTTTGAGGGTTCCAAGATTTCGATTATTGATTCCTACTATATCCGCGTTGGTTTTCATTGCACGAGTAAACTCATCAAGATTATGAGTTTCTAGGAGGACTTCCAGATTTTTTGCATGCGCTTCCGCAATCATCTCATTTACGTCGCTATCACAGTATCCTCTGTCAAAGAGTGCTTGGATTAGAAGAATAGCGTTGGCACCTACTTTTACTGCGGCGTCTATTTGTTCTGAACTCAAAACGATGTCTTTCATAAGAATTGGCAGATTTACCGCTTCACGAACTCTTATGATGTTGGCTATTGAGCCTTTGAAATGTTTAGGTTCTGTTAGAACTGAAATTCCCACCGCACCTCCTCTTGCCATCGCAACTGCAATTTTTTCTACAGCAAAGATATTTCGGATTGTGCCTAGCGAGGGTGAGGCGCCTTTAACTTCTGTTATGATGGGTATTTCTTCGCATTGTAGGATTGCTTTTTTCAGGCTAATCCGATTTAAAATCGAAGAGTTTAGGTATCTATAGAATCCTGATTCGATGGTGTTTTTTGCATCTTGAGCTAATGTATCCAGAAAATCACTCATATTTTGCTTCTAGCTCCTCAAGTTTAGTTAAATAGCCGCCTGAAGTTTTAATCAGGGTTCTTAATTTTTTGTATGCCGCTCCGCTTCGGATTGATTCGGCTGCGATTTCAAGGCCAGTTGTGAAGTTATCCGCTTTGCCTCCTATAATGAGGGCTGCAGCACTGTTCACTAGAGCTACCTCTAATTTCGGATCCTTTTTAATGTAGTATCCGCTTAGAATTTTAAAGAGGACTTGGGCATTTTCTTCTATGGTCGTTCCCTGTAGTGTTTCTACTTTGGCTTTTTTTATCCCAAAGTCCTTAGGCGAGGTTTCAAAAGTGACGACTTTGTCGTCTTTTAGATGTGAGATGCGGGTTTTTCCTATTGTTGAGATTTCATCTATTCCGTTTAGGCCATGAACAACCATTGCTTCCGTGCATCCTAAATTCCTTAATGCTTGTGCTAATGGTATAGTCAATTTTGCGTCGTATACGCCAAGGAGTTGAGCGTTTGCTGAGGCAGGATTGGCTAAAGGTCCTAGCAGATTGAATATTGTTCTTAGGCCGATTTCTTTTCGAGGGGCAATGGCGTATTTCATGGCAGGATGAAAAGCTGGAGCAAACAAAAAGCCTATGCCTACCTGCTCTATTGTTCTTTGGACAGCTTCAGGCAGCATGTTGAGATTAAGGCCTAAGTACTCTAGTACGTCTGCGCTTCCGCTTTTGCTGGTGACTGCTCGGTTTCCATGTTTGGCTATGGATACACCTGCGCCCGCGACTATAAAGGCTGAAGCGGTGCTTATGTTGAAGGTTTTTATTTTGTCTCCGCCCGTTCCACAAGTATCTACGAGTCTTCCAGTTATGCTGGGGCAAACGCGGTAACATTCTTCTCTCATGATTTCTGCTAAGGCAGTTACTTCTTCAACGGTTTCGCCTTTCATCCTTAAGGCGACTAAAAATGCGGCTATTTGCGCGTTTGAGGCTTCCCCGGATAAAATTTCTTTGAATCCACCCTGCGCTTCTATGTAGCTGAGGTTTGTGCCTTCTGCGAGTTTTTGTATGCAATCTCTGATCATGTTTGTTTCCCTTCTAGAAAGTTTTTTATGATGATTTTGCCGTCCTCGCATAGGATGGATTCTGGGTGGAATTGTACGCCCTGAATTGGGTATTTGACATGGCGTATACCCATGACTTCTCCGTCATCAACGGCGACTGCTGTGACCTCGAGGCAGGAAGGTATTGTGTCTTGTTCTCCTGCAAGTGAATGATAGCGTGTTGCGGTGAAGGGATTTTGGACTCCACTGAAGAGTGCTTTGCTGTCATGTTTTATTATGCTGGTTTTTCCATGCATAAGGTGTTTTGCCGCAACAACCTTTCCTCCGAAAGTGCTTATGATTCCTTGGTGTCCTAGGCAGACTCCTAAAGTGGGAACTTTTGGGCTGATTTCTTTTAGTATGGCTTTGCATACCCCAAAATAACGCGGATCCTCAGGTGAGCCTGGACCAGGTGAAATAATTATTCGATCCGGTTTTAGAGCCTTAGCCTGTTCTAAGGTTATTTGGTCGTTGCGATAAACGATTATTTCTGGTCCTAACTCGCCGATGTACTGGACCAAATTGTAAACAAATGAGTCGTAATTATCTATAACCAAGACTTTCATCTGTGATTTTCTCCTGTTTTTTGAAGTGCTTTCATAAGGGCTCCGGCTTTGTGTTCGGTTTCCATCCATTCTTTTTCTGGTACTGAGTCCGCGACTATTCCTGCGCCAACTTGGATGTGGGCTTGATTGTGTTCGGCGACCAGAGTGCGGATGGTTATTGCGAAGTCGGCGTTGCCATTATATGAGAAGTAACCTACGGCTCCTGCATAGGGGCCTCTTCTTGCTATTTCAAGTTCTTCAATAATTTCCATCGCCCTTACTTTGGGTGCTCCAGAGACTGTGCCTGCTGGAAAAACTGCGCGAAGTGCATCATAACATCTCGCGTCTTCTCTTAGGTCCCCTAATACTCGTGAGACGATGTGTTGGACATGGCTATAGCGGTGTACTTGCATGAATTCTGGGACACGTACGCTTCCGAATTTGGAGATCTTTCCAATATCGTTTCTAGCTAAGTCTACGAGCATGACGTGTTCGGCGCATTCTTTTTTGTCTCCTAGCAGTTCACGTGACAGGCGTCTATTTTCAGTAGGGTTTGTAGAGATGGGTCTGGTGCCGGCTATGGGGAAGGTTTCTACTGTGTGGTTGTCTACTCGGACAAGCATTTCGGGGCTAGAGCCTACGATTTGTCTATCGCCTGATTTGAAGAAGTACATGTAAGGTGAAGGGTTAATGGTTCGTAGAGCACTGTAGAATTCAGTTAAGTCGCCTTTTATTTGAAAATCGTAGCGTTTGCTTAAGACGACTTGGAATATGTCGCCGTGAGTGATGTATTCTTTGGCTTTTTCTACGGCTTGTTCATAGTGTTTCTGAGTTGTGTTCACTTTAGTTTGCTGAACTACTAATCTTTCTATTTCAGCGGGTTGTTTGAGTAGGTCTTCGATTTCTGTTAGGCGGTTTTTGCTGTAGTAATAGTAGTAGGTGCGTTTTTGTCGGTGGTCAAATACGATGCCGTCGTCGAATATGCCCATTTCAACATCGGGAAAACCTAAATCATCTCTTATTGTATGGGGGATTTTTTCCCAATATCGTACTGCATCATAACTGATGTAACCTACCGCTCCGCCTGCAAATCGGAACTCCTTATTTGCGGTTTCCCTTTGCTTTACCAGATTCTGAATAACGTTTAGTGGGTCATTTGTTTTCTCTTCTTTTTCTTCTCCGGCGGATTCGTTATGGATTTTAGCTATTCCGTTTTTCGCTTGGACCGTGATTTTTGGATCAAAACCTATGAATGAGAACTGCGCTAGTTTCTTTGGGCCTTCCATCGATTCTAAAAGATAGGCTGTTGGGAAGTGTTTGTGTATTTTTGAGAAGGTTTCAAGGGGTGATTGTGTTAGGAGGATTTTCTTAAAATTTAAGGTGTCGACTAGTTTAGTTGGTGATTGAGTTGTTGTTGGCTGTTGTGAGCCAAAGGCGATACCCCATTTTTCGTATGCTCCTTATAGTTCACAACAATACGTCTATGCATTATTTAAGTCTTTTTTGTACAAAAATGTACATCAGCCACTTTTAAGGGAACTTCCCAACCAACCAAGATAATCTTTTGAACCTGCAACCACGGGCATGGCGATAATCTCCGGAACCTCATAACTATGCAACCCCTTCACTTTCTCAGAAAGTTCCCCGAAAAGATCTTCCCGGGACTTCATTAATACTAAAAACTCTTCTGCTCGCTCAACTTTTCCTTTCCACTGAAAATGTGACACAACAGGACCAACAACATTAGCGCAAGCAATCAACTTTGCCTCAAGTAAACTTTCGGCGATTTTTTCCGCTTCAGCTTTATTTGCAGCTGTAATAAAAACAACAACGTATGAATTATGCATTTTTTCACCTGTTCATTAAGCAAATCTTGTTGTAGAAAAATCTTATCCAAAAAAATGTTAAACTTGAAACAAGCTAAGATGAGTTGTTTTCTCTTTTTTGTGTGGTGACCATACGAAAAACTTCTGGGGTCTTAATAGTTATCTTGGTACTATTATTAATTAGAAAAACAAGTAGCTGGAATTGAAAGATGCGTGCCGTTTCTTTAACAACATGTTGCTTTCACCTATTCTGCATGTTATACTTTCGAGTTGTGGGGATTGGTAAATTCAAATCGTCATCTTTATTTTCTGATAGCCATTATGGTTGTGTATTAATGCTGCTATTTGGGAGTGTTGATTGTTGAAGACTATTGGCGTACTTACTACAGGTGGGGATGCGCCTGGAATGAATGCGGCTATCCGCGCAGTGACTCGAATAGCTGATTCAAAGGGTGTTCAGGTTTTAGGGTTTGAACGTGGTTGGGAAGGTCTACTTACTAATTCGTTTAGGAAATTGACTCCTCGTGCTGTAGGTGGCATAATTCATTTAGGGGGCACTATTTTGCATACTGCCCGTTGTCCTGAATTCAAAACCGCTGAGGCTCAACAGAAAGCCGCGGAAACTCTTGCTATGAATAATGTTGACGGATTGGTTGTGATTGGTGGTAATGGTTCATTTCATGGTGCTGTAGATTTGAGCAAAAAAACCGATGCTTTAATGGTTGGCATTCCTGCATCCATCGATAATGACGTCTACGGTACCGATGAAACCATAGGTTTTGACACAGCAGTTAATACCGCAGTTGGGGTTATCGACAAAATCCGTGACACCGCCATATCGCATGAACGGATTTTTATCGTAGAAGTTATGGGTCGAGAACGCGGATTTTTAGCCGTAAGCGTAGGAATAAGCGTCGGTGCCGAGGTAATTCTGGTTCCTGAATACGATTGCCCTTTAACCAAAACTTTAGAGATAATACAAGATAATACTAGGAAGGGCAAAAAAGCTGGAATCATAGTTGCAGCTGAAGGCGTAGGAGATAATGCTCAATTGACCAAGGAATTGCAGAAACACACTAAATCAGAAGTCCGATTATCCATCGTTGGGTACGCGCAAAGAGGGGGTAGCCCTACAGCTCGAAGCCGACTATTAGCCAGTATTTTCGCTCAGAAGGCAATCGAGCAATTGTGCGATGGAAAGAAAAACACGGCTATTACCTTGCATCAAAATGAACTAGGTAGTATTGACCTTAGCAAGGCATGTTGTTCAAGAAAAGTTCTGGACTTGAAAATGATTGAGTTGGCCAATATGCTCTCAATCTAGCCTCTCTTCTTCCTCACAAGTATGGTCATTTTTGGACAGATTCATAAATTTTTAGTGTTTCTTCGGCTACTTTTCTCCATGTGAAGAATTCTATTACTCTTTTTCTTCCGTTTTCGCTCCATTTTTTAGCTTTTTCGGGATTTCGCAGGATTTCTTTTATGCCCCAGGAGATGTCGGCGGGGTCTTCTCCGTTTATGTGTATTCCGTTTTGATCTGAACCTGAGCTTATGACTTGTTCTCGAAAGCCAACTACTCCTCGTGCGCCTACCACTAAGGGCTTTTCCATGGCCATGGCTTCTAGACTGACTATACCGAAGGGTTCATACACTGAAGGGAAAACGCATATGTTTGCAGCTGCGTAATGAAGAATACGTTCCTCTTCGGGAACAAAGTCGAAGCGGTAAACGATGTTATCTTTGATGTTGAGCCTCTCTGATGTCTCTTCTATATCATGTTGCTCTTCTCCTTTGCCTAAGATGAGCAGTTTAGTCTTTGGATATTCTTTTAGAACGCTAGGCATAGCTTGTAGAAGGTTTCTTACTCCTTTAACCCAAGTGAGTCTACCGATAAACAGTATCATGTTCCAGTCTTGGGGTATACCATAATGTTTTCGAATAAGTTCGATGTCTTCCTGTTTAATCCTTTTAGGATTATAACGGTTAGGATCTACGCCGTTCCAGACTACACTGATCTTTGATGCAGGCCAGCCGTGTTTAATTAAATCTTGGTGCATTGCATAACTTACGGTAATTACTCTGTTGGCTTTTTGTGCCATAGCTCCTTCCAGGTGCGATACTACTTCGGAGCCTTGTCCGCCGCTTCGTCCCCATTCTGTACTGTGCGTGTGAAAAACTACGGGAATACTGGTTTGGTTCTTTACTACAAGACCTGAGATACTGCTTAGCCAGTCATGAACGCAGACCAAGTCAAAATGATATTTTTCTTTATTTATCAAATCGTTGAGGAGTTTTGTGGCGCCTAAAATGTTGTAGATGAAGATATTATTGAAGAGTTTGATGTTGGTTCCCCACTTCTTTAAATCGTCCACGACAAAATATGGAAAGACATTGCTTGCGTCCGCGATTAATGGTCTGTGAACTTCTACGCCTTTGAGAATTTCTCTGGTTTTTAGGTTGCCGGGGTTAAGCGTGAATACTGAGACGTCATGTCCTATATCGACGAATTCTTTGGTTATGTTCTCTGCGTAGGTGCCTAATCCCCCTACAAGTGTTGGGGGGTATTCCCAGACAAAAAATCCGATCCTCAAAATCTTCACCTGATGCTATGTCTCTAATTATCTTGAAAAATATTTATAGGTTCTTAGTAGTTGCGCTTTTGGACTAGGCTTTTACAGTACTATTAATAATTAAGAATGTGCTTATTTGAGTGTAGGACTGTTAGGTTTTGAAATCGAATGGTCGGTGACTCTTTCTCTTATACAGTTGATACTGAAGTTCCGTCGAGCTATTTTGAGAAGCTCTTTGATTTCATATACAAGCAATATTTTCTGGCTCAGCGGCAACGATTTCAGAATGTCTCAAAAGAAACTGCGCCTGACAGTAACAGGATCTTCTACACTATAGTTGACATTCAAGGTAAAGAACTCTTAAGCGTGCATATCAAAGGCTCAAAGACCATAAACGTAACAATAACTCTTCTTGACACGTCAATATCCGATACAATCATAGAGGAAGCCCGGCAAGATGTCGTAATCGCCGTGAATATTTTTGAGGAGAAAGCGCGAAAAGCAACATGGTATTTTGCGTGGCGAGAAGGAGAAAATATAGTTCCGGAGAAAATCAGAGCGCAAGAGAAAAGTTTCAAACGCATACTTCTTGAAACCCAAATCCTTCTGTCAGTTGTATTCATTGTTTTAGGCATGGGTGCGTTTATGATTGCTTACACTTTTTTCCCAGAGTGGTTCTGGATTGCACCTTTAGCTTTAATTATTTTTCAGTTTTTCATAGTTGTATATTCTAATAAGATAATTTCTCGCACTGGCGACTGGACCATAACTAAAGAAAATCCTATAATTCACTTTCTAGAATACCGACAGCCAGCTCGCGTTTTAGAAACCATTGAGGACTTTAAACAAAACCCTCAACAGCTGGTCTCTATTAAGAATGAGGTTTATCAGGAAATTCTTTCCAAGCAAGGGGAGATTGACTGTGACCAGGCGCAGAAGGTCTTCTCAAAATACAATGTCTCTTGTACTCCTGAGAATTTGACTGCTAAAAAAGTTAACGTATATGATTTAGTTAAGAGAGTTGCCGACAAATTTGGCTATAAAGTGCCAAAAATAGTTGTTTCCAACACGATGGTCCCTAACGCGGCTGCTTCTGGTCCTAGTCCAAATCGTGGGGTTGTTCTGATAACTACGGGTTTGCTTGTTCAGCTTGATGAACCTGAAATTGTGAGTGTGTTAGGTCATGAATTTGGGCATCTTAAGGGTCGAGATCCTTTGGTGCTTTTTGCTTTAAGCAGTGCAGAGTTTCTTTTCCGATTCTATGTGCTTTTCACGTTTATGCCTATAGTGCTAGGGTCTTTTCTGTTTTTCATTTATTTCTGGGCTGTGATGACGGGCATATTCTTTGTGGCAAAATTCTTAGAAGCTCGTGCGGATTTAGCTTCGGCTATTGTTATGGGGCAACCTCAAATATTGGCTGAAGCTCTGGAGAAGATTGGTTTTCAAAGGTTGCTTTTTGAGCGCGCTCCTTCTTTTAGACTTCAGGAATGGATAGGTCTGGATGGACATCCTCCGATATACTTCCGTGTTGCTCGGTTAT
>CAZQTZ010000022.1:0-18310 GCA_964596465.1 uncultured Candidatus Bathyarchaeia archaeon
TCATCTACCCGGATTATTTACATTAGCCTTCTTCCTTGCTTTTGTTACTCTGATAATCGAGGTTTTTGCCTAATGGTCCCGTATTTCCAAGATCTTTCAACAATCCTTATGGCTTTACTGCTTGTAACTAGTGCAATAATTATTGTGAAACGCGATATTTTATCGCTTATTAAGACCTATTCTACTCAATCCGCAATTTTAGCAATAATGGCAGGGCTGTTTTTCTTTGAAACGGGAAGCTCAACTCTGCTTATTCTTGCCGCAATCATAATTGTTAGTAAAATGATGATTATTCCTCATTTTATGGGTCATATACAGCAAAAATTGAATATCAAACGGGATGTTGAATTCCATTTTCTTACACCTCAAAAAGCCCTTTTCGTAAGCATATTCATAATATTATTCGTATACGTTTCTTTTTCCCGGTTGCTTTCAGAGTTGAATATTTACAGTTCAAGCTTATTCTTCCTAGGCGCAACTGTAGGAGTATCTCTTGTCTTCATGGGCATGATTGTAATATTTACAAGAAAACAGACAATCACAAATATTGTCGGTTATCTTACCATGGAAAATGGAGTTGTTCTCTTCAGCTTTTTCTTAACCGAGCTTCCTCTTATGGTTGAAATCTTAATCATTATCGACTTGTTCATACTCACTCAGCTTGCCACCATACTAGCTTTTGGGATTGATTCATCAATAGAAGAATTTCATGCTAGGCTGAATCCCTTTAAAAGTACAAGAATACCGTTCTTCGGCGAACCCAAAGATAGCGGCTCTACACCTAATACCAACGAAGTGTTTGAACAAAAACTCGAGGAGGATGATGACCAATGATGCCAGAACTTTATGCGTTAATCGGTTTTGGGATTCTATTTCTTACTCTGATAACTAAATCCCATCGCATAATGAACGCTTTAACAGTAGTTCTTGCTAGCGTTTATCTCATTTTGGGGATTAATGTGTTATGCAATTCTGCGCTTCCCCAGTATTTTTGGTATGACAATTATTTCTTCATTGACCATCTAGGACTATATGAGGCGTTAATTTCAGCAATAATTTTTTTGCTATCCGCTTTATACGCAAAAGGATACATCGAGGCTTCAATAAAACTAGGTGAAATGAGCACTAGCAACTTGAAAATGTTCTATGTAGCATTCAACTTACTACTGATTGTTGTAACTTACTGTTTCTTCTCAAATAATCTGGCTCTTTTCTGGATATTAGCTGAATTATCTACAGCTTTATCCTCCGTTTTAGTCGTTATGCTTAATGCACCTAAAAATATAGGAGCTGCTCTGAAGTATATTTTCATAACCTCAACTTGCATGCTGTTTGCATTCATCGGTCTTATACTACTATTTACCTTAACAGAGAATACTTTAGGAACTGGAACACTAAACTGGAATTTACTTATGTTATATGCTAATCAACTCTCGCCTGGCATTCTATTCAGCTCATTTATCTTTGGGTTCGTTGGATTCGCCGCAAAATCTGGGATTGTTCCGTTTCACGCATGGTTACCCACCGTTTATTCAAAAGCTCCAGGTCCTGTTAGTGCTATCCTCTCTGGAAGCGTGACAACAATAGGAATCTATGGAATTCTTAGGCTGTATACTATTGTCGCAAAGACTTCTGCATCAAATAACATTTCGATGTTCTTGATTGTCTTTGGCTTCATAAGTATGCTAGTTGCAGCTTTAACGATGCTTCGCCAAAAGAACCTAAAGAAACTCCTCGGTTACTCATCAATAGAGCATATGGGGTTCATTCTGGTTGGCATTGGCTTAGGAACTCCTATAGCGCTATTTTGGGCAATTTTCCATATGCTTGCACATTCCTTCACAAAGGCCCTGCTTTTCTTATCTGCAGGGATTCTCCATCACCAATTTGGCGGAGTAAGATTAGAGCATATTAAAAACGCCTTCAAATTGCAGCCCATGGCTTCATGGAGTCTTGTGCTTGGTAGCATGAGTATAATAGGCATGCCGATGTTTGCCATTTTTCTTCCTAAAATCTCGATTTTGCTACAAGCCGCAGTTACATCACCGTTTCTGCTTTTCGGTTTATTAATAGTTTTCCTCATCGTATCAGCCGCCTTTGGTGTCTTTTTAGTGAAACTCTTATCTCAGAAGGATCACGGAAATTTGGAAGGAATCAATCCGTATCATCCTTCGTTTGGTATGATAATCCCAATTTTTCTACTTTCAATTATGGTCGTTATTTTAGGTTTATTTTTCCCACAGCAACTAAATGATTTGTTAAACGCTATCGTTTCGGAGCTTGGTCTAAGGTGATTAATATGCCGCAGAAAATTAAAGAGGAACTCACTAAGATATTTGGAAAATACTTAGTCATTAACGAAGGTTTAAACAATGAGCTTTATGCGTTATTTGATGAAAAAGAGCTTCAAAATATCATAAAGCTTGCGTCAGAAAACAATTTTGAGTTAATCAGTCTATTTTGCGTAGAAAAGTTTAGTCAGTCCGGTTTTACTCTATTTTATCTTTTCGAAAAAGCAGGATACGAAGAGATCCTTATTCTATATTGTAACTTAAGCGGTAAACAGATAACTTCAATTTCTAAAATTTTTCCTTCTGCAAATTGGTATGAACGTGAAATAGCTGATGGTTTTGGAGTAGACTTTGAAGGCTCTTTTGATAAGCGCAGGCTATTTCTTCATGAGTCATTTCCAAAAGACTTCCATCCCATGCTCAAATCATTCAAAAACGGCAAAATTGAGACTCAATCATTCAAAGATTTTGACGAATATGTCTTTAAAGAAATGGTAGGTGAGGGGGTTTATCAGATTCCTGTTGGACCTGTGCATGCAGGTATAATTGAGCCTGGCCATTTTCGGTTCAGTGTGATCGGGGAAACCATCTTTAATTTAGAAATCCGCTTGTTTTATAAACACCGTGGTCTCGAGAAGCTTGCCGAAGGTAAAACGCCGCAGGCATGCGTTCAAATAGCTGAAACTATAAGCGGTGATGAAACCGTCGCAAATTCAGTTGCATTCTGTAGAGCGGTCGAAAAAATATCAAAAATTAAACTGCCCAAACGTGCTGCACAGTTAAGAATTGTATTCCTTGAGCTTGAACGTATCTACTCGTACTTAGGTGATTTGGCAGGCATGATTGTAGATGTAGCTTATCCTGTAGGTGCCAGTCCCTTCTTTATTCTAAGAGAAGAAATTCTTCGCCAAAACGAAGCGCTGACTGGTTCAAGATTTATGAAAAAAATAATCAATATAGGTGGTCTTACAAAAGACGTCTCTGAAGTCTCTTTGAAGAATCTCTCAATCTATCTTCAGTCTTTCCCAAAAAGGTTCAGCGTTGCTACAGGAATCGACAATACCTACTTTTCACTGATTGACCGATTCGAAACCACGGGCGTAGTGAAAAAAGAAATCATAACTCCTCTGCACCTAACAGGTCCAATTGCTCGGGCTTCAGGAAAAATGGTGGACACCCGAATAGACCACCCCTATGGAGTATACCGCGAATTGAATGTGAAAAAACGCGCTTTACCCAATGGCGATGTTCTAGCTCGTTTCAATCTTAAGGTAACAGAAGTCATAGACTCGGTTATAATAATCCAGGACATACTCAGAGAGCTACAAGCTGGGGCCGTCGGTGAATCGATCTCGATCAAAGACGGTTACGCTATTTCTTTAGTCGAAGCAGTTCGGGGCCAAAATGTTCATTGGGTCCTAATAAAAAATGGTTTAGTTGATCGTTACAAAATAAGAACAGCTTCGTTCTGTAACTGGCAAGCCATAGAACATGCAGTTCTGGGTAATATTGTTCCAGATTTTCCTTTGATTAATAAAAGCATGAACCTCTCCTATGCAGGAACGGACTTGTGATTAAACATGGCTAAACAAGTATCAAATATTTTTCGAAAGAGAGTAACCGAGAATTTCTACTTCCAAGATCAAGAGCTTGAAAAAATTGGGCTAAGTCTCAAGAAAGAAATAGACCGCGTTTTTGGTAGAAGTCTCGCCATACGAGAATTAGATACAGGCAGTGATAATGCCGCTGAAATCGAACTAAATAACCTTTCCACACCCCATTATGATGTAGAAAGATTTGGCATATCCTTTGTAGCTTCACCAAGACACGCTGATGCTCTAATAATTACAGGAGCAGTTACAAGAAACATGGAACTGGCTGCCAAAAAAACCTATGAAGCCATACCCACTCCTAAATTTGTAATCGCAGTAGGTGATGACGCCTGCGGCTGTGGTATACTGAATGATTCTTACGCAGTATTAGGCGGAGCAGAAAAGCTTTTCCAGATTGACCTAAAAATCCCCGGAGATCCACCATCACCAAAAGAAATTCTTAAAGGTATACTTGCATTGATAAAAAAATAAAACAATAAGCGTTACCTTAAAAATCCTTTATACTTAACATAGCTAGCAGCTGTTTAATCCATTATACGAGCTCTACCACTGAAGGTACTCCGGTGATAAAAGAAATCAGCAAAGGATCTCTAGCATCTCTAGAGTAGAGGTCCAAGTAAATCTGCTTAATTAAACTCTTAACTACATCACTTTCCATCTTGGTGCTTGGGTTATTTGAGAAAATCATTAGTATCATCTTATTAGGGTAATTGCCCTGAAGAGGGGGTACAAAATAGGGCACATTTTTTAGTTCTTTAGCTCCATTTTTACGATAAAACTCTACTCTTCCAGTTATATTTTTTAGAGCCCTATCTTTGGGATCTTCAACTTCAACAACAATGCTTCTGTCTCCTGTAACATACTCCATTAGAATATACTTGATTAGGCTTGTGCCCACCCCTTTTCTTCGGTGACTCTCTTTTACTGCCAGATAGTCAAGTAGGTTGAATTTGGAATTTTCTAAAGACCAAATCAACGCCATGCTGACGATTTCATCCTCAAAGCGACCAATAAGCAAATACTCCCTTCTAGACTTGACCCTTTCTTTTATCAAGCTTATTTTTTGTCTTTCAGCAGCAGGTATTGAGTCTTCGTAGATTCTAATTGCTTCTTTAAAGTCATTATTTGTTACGTCAAGAAGCAGCTCAAAACGCAATTTTTTCCCCGCTAACATTTATCGGGGTCCTTAATTTGTGCATCGAAACTATGTAACGATTTGATTATATGTTATTGATTAGTTGCTTTATCATTACAAATCAGCAAGAAAGTTATTGTTAGGTATGTCTTTAAACATAAGTTATGACATTTTAGCAATGTTTGCCTAATTATTAGCTGGCGTCCAGAAACGATTCATTTGCAGAGGTAAAAAATAATTGAGTATTGACAAGGTCAACTCTGAAAATTCAAAAAGAGAAGAGAAATTCGAAAATAAAGCCTTAGTCGAGGAGACTGAGTATTTTAAATCTAAACGTAGTCCAGCTAATTTTGCTTCAACTTCGGATTTACCTTCTCTTGACGCTTCAGGAATAGCTGAGTATATTCGCTTCGACTGCTGCCCCCGATATTTTAAACTGAGATTTGAAGGAGATGAAGAAAGCAGTCGAAAATGGCCTGAAGCCTTCAAGCCACTTAGCCCTATACTTTACGGTGCAGGAAAAGAGCTGGAAGTAAAGAAAGTTCAGGAGCTCCAAAGCAGAGCCTCCCAATACCATGATTTAACCAGCAATGATACCCGATTAATAGGCTGGCAAGAGGCATGGAAAAAATCAATAAGCCTCATAAAAGGCATTATTGACGATTTAAAATCTGGAAAAATTGAAGCGGATTCTACAAAACCTGTTCTAATTTATCAAGTTCCTATGCGGGGAGTTGTTGGAATGTGGGAAGTCAAAGGCATTGCAGATCTGATTGCGATATGGCCTGAGGAAAATGGCAAAGTAAAAATCCGGATTTTCGAAATTAAATCCTCATGGAAGGAACAGACTGCTCATCGAGTCCAAGTAGCAATTTATTCTCTGCTACTATCCGAAAGTCTAGCTGCATTATCAGTAAAGGTCGATTTTGAAGGCGGAGTAATCAATAAAGAATCAGACTTATCCAACCTTGATTCCGATAAACTTCCCAAATTCAGACTTGAACCATTAATTCAAGATGTTCAAAGGCTTCTTGGTAGGTCAGGAGAACTCTACCGAATTCACCAAACACCTCTATCAGAAGTTGAGTATCAACTCTGCTGGCGATGTGATAACTGTGGATTCAATGAATGTTGTATTGTGAGAGCTGTAGAACGAGAAAGTATCGCTTTACTTAATCTAAGTCGAGGCGAACAAAACGCCCTAAAACGCTATGGCATCCAAAAGCTGGAGGATGTTGCTCGCCTAAAATATGTTCCCCAGGCAAGCGATTTACGCCCATTTAATTTCTGTGAGGTACGTTCACGAGATCTTCAGAAAGTAAAACAGTTATCCACTGACTCTGTTATCGGTGTTAAACTTGATCGTATAATTCAACGTGCTCAATTTATGCTCTTTGGAATACGTCCTAACAGTCCTTTTGTGAACCGAACTAGAATTATGCCCTGGCTCACAGGCGCCGGCTATGGAAGTTTACCTGAAGATAGTCCGCAAAACGGTGAAGACACAGCTATATCCTTTAGGCCAGACGGAATGATCCGAGTATACTTCCATATCCAATGGGACTATATGCTAGATATTCTTTCCATGGTTAGCGCCCGAATCAGCTGCACGCGGTATCACGGAGAGTCAATAACTGTTTCTAAGGTTGTAACTCGTCTTCCAGATGATCGTGAAGAATGTATAGCTGAAGAAAAACGTACGTTAGAAGAATTCTTCCTCGATGTCACAAGGGCAATAAACAAAATCGCAGTAGAGGTGGGCAGTCCTGATGAAGCGCCTATCCATCTCTATTTCTTTACTAGATGGGAAAGAGATCAGCTTATGGAGGCAGTAAGGCGTCAACCCTCATTGTTGACTGCGCGCGCTGTCAGAGATCTCCTAGGTCTTAGACAAGCAATAGATCAACCTATGTTTTCTATACTTCAAGATGAAGTTTTTCTAAGAAAAGCCTTGGGTTATCACAGCACTGGGCTTCTCCCAGTTCTTGAGCAATCGGGTTTCTTTGATAATTACAACTGGACTACTAAAAGACGCGATGGTTCTACTGTTGATTTACGCGCCGCTTTCCGTGATGGATTTTTCAATTACTCTTTACCCTACACCCGAAACAATGATGGAACCATCTCTTTTATACTAGGACACGATGATTCGAGACGAAAAGATGGCTACTATCCTGCCCGAGCTCGATTTGGAAACCAGATTCCAATAGAATATCTATGGGCCGCTAAAGGTCGACTAGATAGCAGTCAAGAAAAAGGACTAAACAGACTGCTAATTGAAAAACGCATGTGGTGCGATTACCCCCAGAAAACCCGAAGAATAGGCGACGAAGAATTAACCCTTATGGGCGGAAAACTCTGCTTTGCCCTTGAACACATCGAGCGCTCACTTACGATTCGAAATCGAAGATTAGGCAAAAAACCTATAACTATTCCAAAAATAGCCGAATTCACTTTAGGGCCTGCAACCCTAGAACGTAGCTGTAGAGAATTTCTTGATTTAGAATATTTTGCCAAACGACAAGAAATGTATCAGCATTACGCTTTACTTCCATATCAGCGGGTAGCAACGGGCAGATCTGTTATTTTTGAATGCATAAGGGTAGAAGAAACTGAACGAGACTTCATAGTTCAAGGACAGTTAATCTATGGCGAACTAGGACTGCCCAAAGCTGATTGCATCGCTAACGCCTGTAGAGTAAAAGGTTCAGATGATTCCGGTTCAGGAGACTGGATGGTTGCAACTGAACTGAAACGAAACGATCAAGGGCAATACGAAGAAACACAACAACGATCTCCATCTGAAGTTGAGAAATCCGCCCGTGTAATAGTTGATAAAGTAGATATGCGAAGGATGCAACTAACCATCAAAGTCGTCAGTTGGCCAAGCGGTAAAAACAGAAAATATAGTACTTGGCACAACCTTCCAACGGCTGATAAAGAAAAAGCAAAAAATAGACATATGCAACTTTTTGAGGTTGGTCGAACCTACATATTAGATGACCTTGCGGATGATATAATTTCTGAGCGTGCCGCAAAATGTCTTGACTACACGAATAGTAACGCATTATATAATCTCTTAGCGGGATTCTTAGCAGGTAAAGAATCTATATCTGAAAGAAGGGAACTACCAAGAAGTCCAGCTCAAGCTTTTCTCAATTGGGTAAACCATAGACAATTCCCGCCAAAGCAAGAACAGTATCGATTCATCGAACGCATATTCGGCAAAGAGCAAGTTGTTATGCTTCAAGGTCCACCTGGAACTGGTAAAACCGAAACTCTGCAATTAGTCGTTCTTGCGCATATAGCTGCACATAAGTCAAGCTTAAAATGTAGGGTATTAATGGTTGCGCCTACCCATAAGGCAATTCACGAATTCGTCAACAAATTAGCTTCCTCTTGGCGAAACTACTGCAAAGAAGGATGTAACGATTTAGCCAATCTAAAAATCTATAGAGTCCTCAGCAATGACATTTCATCAGTTAAAGCCATCCCCGGCGTTACTTACATAAACTATAACGAGGATGAACAAATAGTAAGTGAATTACGCGAATCACTTCTTAATCAAGAAAAATTAGTTAATGATTCTGACGCTGATTTTCCTTTAGTTTTATGCGTTACCCCGCCAGGCCTGTATGGCTTAATGAAAAAAGTCGGTAACGGCGAACCATCTTGGGAAGCCGGTTACTTCGATTTATTAGTCATCGATGAAGCCAGCATGATGCGTCTTCCAGAGCTAATCCTCTCAGGCGCATTTGTAAATAAAAACGCTCAGATTCTTGTTGCTGGGGATCATCGTCAGTTGCCCCCTATTCAAGCTCATGATTGGGAAAAAGAAGATCGCAGAACAATTGAGGAGATGGCTTCCTTCTTATCCGCTATGGATTTTCTACGTTTACTACGTCAGGAAGATCTTGGAATCGAACGACTAAAATGCTTATACCCGGCAAACATACCTGCCGAAAGATTAAGCGAAACTCATCGATGCCATGAAGTAGTAGCTGAATTTTTAAAAGAATGGGTCTACAAAAAAGACGGAATTGACTTCCGCTCTGACCAATCCCAAACTTTAACCTGCACAAAGCCTTCAACTGAAGGATTAGAGGTCGCCTTAAAACCAGAAAATATCTTTGTGCTTATAATCCATGAAGAAAAAGAAAGTTTTCAATCAAATCCGATCGAAGCAAAAATCGTTGAAGCTTTGGTGCATAGTGTTCAAACTGATAATGTAGGGATAGTTACACCTCACAATGCACAAAGAGGATTAGTTAGAAACCTATTAAGTGATGGCTACTCCGATGTTCGGGTCGATACAGTCGAGCGTTATCAGGGCGGCGAAGGCGATTTCATAATAATTTCCTCCACGGTAAGCGACCCCGATTATGTTCGTACTGAAAGCGATTTCCTGCTCAACCTCAATCGCATCAACGTAGCAATTTCACGAATGAAAAAGAAAATCGTGATTGTTGCAAGCAAATCAATTTTTGAGTTTATGCCTCAAGACGCTAAAGACTACGATAAAGCACTTCTTTGGCGGGGAATTGCGCAGACAGTTGAATACCTCGCAAACTCCAAACCTCAATGGAGTGGCACGTTATCTGAATTTATCGGAAATCAAACCTCAGATGTTGCAGTGAAAATTTACACCAAATCCGCAAAACTTCCTCAATGAAAAGTTCAGGGACCCATTATTTAGAAGCTTAATAAAAAAAGAAAGAAAAGATGTTTTTATTTTCGTCTTTTTAGAACAACTGCCGCGATTATTACTGCTATTATAATTACTGCAGCTGCTACTATGATGTAGATTTCGGTTCCTGTGGTTTGTTCTGGATGCGGTACGACTGATGGTGATGTTGTTATTGTGGGTGCTGTTGTCGGCGGAGCAGTTGGTGTTGTAGTTGGTGCGATTGTAGGTGTGATTACTGCACCTTGCGCTGGACCAACCATTACATAGGTTGTTGAATGTGAATTGCCATAAGATTCCGTGCCTTCAAAAGTTGCTTTTATCTGGTATTGACCTTGTGTTTGTGGGGTCCATGCGAAGCCAAAGTTACCGCTGGCATCAGAAGTTGCTGTTCCAAGGATTTGTTCGACGCCGTCAGAGCCAATCACCGAAATTTTAACTTGTACACCTTTCGCATTGGTTGGCATCGGCTTTTGCATATATAGGTATTCCATCCATGCGGTCATGTCTTGGTCTGAGATAGCGGGAGTTCCTTTTTGTCCTGGAGATTGGTCGGTTACTGTTCCTTTGATCATTATTCCAGTTCCAACAGGCACTGCCATGTCTGGAGCTGTAACTGTTGTTGCGCTCGGACCTTTACCGAAGGTGTATACTTGTCCGTCGTATGAATTAAGTACGGTTAATAGGCCATCTGCGATGACTGGGTTGCGCATCATTCCGGAAATGTTCCAAACAAGCTGTCCGTTGTCAGTGTTAATCGCCATTAGTTTGGAGCCTCTCCAGAGAACCGAATCTGGTGAGTGTTCATCATTAGATACGAATATTTTATGATCTGCAATAGTAAAGCCGTTGTACGTTGGCCAGGTGCCATAGACCGTCTCGTATCCGGCGCTTCCTTGGTAGTATTCCCATGCTAAATGACCGTTTGTAGCATCGTAAGCACGAACTGAACCAGTATAGCCTGTTGTGTAGATTTTTCCATAGGCTATTTCTCTTTGATATTCAAAGATTCCCCATCCATTAGGCAGGGGATCAGTAGACCATAATTGGTTTCCATTTTGAATACTATATGCATATGTAACCATTTTTCCCTCGTCACGTTGTATATAGATACCATCATGGATGCTCTGCACCTGTGCAAAGAAAGCAGTGTAAATTTCTGTTCTGTTCTTAGCCCAGAGTTGGGCTCCAGTTTTTTGATCATAGCATACATCAGTTAGAACGTATGGAAACACATTAGTATCCCGAACTTGGGCAAGTATGTAGCCTTCACCGATTGCAGAAATTGAAATTCCAGGTATGTAAGGCACTGATACATTATATTCTATACCTCTGCTCCCGTCAATTACACCTAGGTTTGCTGGGCTCCATGTGTCAATAGCTCCTCGGCTGTAAATCGCTCTTGTTGAATTAAAGCAAATCAATCGTCGATCAGTGCTTGGACCGCTAAATGAGTACGACAGTACTTCACCGTTCGGACCAAAAGCTGTTGGACCTCCGTTAAAGCCTCCAAGTCCGCCCCAAGTCACATTTGCCACTGTTAAAATATGTCTCCCTGTAAAGGCGTCATACATAAACCAGGTGCTGTTAGATGCTGGTCCAGTAGTCGCCCATAGGTAAGCTATCAGTCCGTGTTCGTTGGGGTTGTCTATTTCTAGTACTTGGGCAAATGATATGTCAGTGTTGTTAAGGAACATTATCTCTTCGCCTGTGTATAGATTTAGAACGCGAGTTCCAAATGCGGCAGTTCCTGTGGGGCCATGTTCAGTATAGATTATTCTGCCCTCCAGAATCAGTGGTGTATAGAATTGCTCATAGGATAAACCTGTATAATAGCTTCTGTCGCCGAATTTTCCTCCTCCTTGTCCACCGAATATTATTGGTTTAGCCCAAAGAATGTGTGCACTGTTAGGAGCTGATGTGTAGGGTGCAAACGCTGTTGTTATGCAGAAGCCTCGATTACCATGATCATAACATCTCATCAACCAGTTATCTGCGATGGTGTTCCATGCTTTGTTTTCAGCGTTGATTGGTCTAGTCCAATATCCGTCTGGCAGTGGATTGTTGGGTATTCCTTCAATAGGATTCTGTTGAACGGTAAGAGATACAATTGAGCTGTCACTAGCTTTATAGTAGTAAGTGTAGGGAACTCCTGCGGCTGTACCGTTAGCCCATTGAGCAGGAAAGTGTGTTTGGAATTTATAGGTGCCTGTCATGGTGGGTGTATATATGAACCATCCTCCGCTTGTCGAGTCAACATCCAAATTAGATTTTGTCTCAATTGTTCCATCCGGTTTTGTAATAGTTACGCTAAATCCTTCAAAGTGATTTGTTAGATCTGTAGCACCAATGCGCACTTTATCGATTCGATAGCTAACTAAAAGCTGCTGTCCAACTCCAATAGGATCTGGCGCTAACAAAACATAGGCATAGGTATCTATCTGAACTACAGCGGCATTTACCATCGGGGCAATTGATATTACTGCAGACACGCATAGTGGTAGCAAAAGCATCAAAGAAAATACTAACACTTTCTTATCTTTACTTTTATTCATTTTTTTCTCTCCGAAAACTCCTAAATTAGATTTTGATTTTTTTTTGTATATAAAATTTTGCCGTTTTTCACTTTTATGAAAAATAAAAATTCTAAAGCAGATTTTCTAAATTAAATTAATTGAACTTAATTATGATTTATTCGCCTCTAGTGTCATTACGATTGCATTCTGCCTTAGGACGATACTCTCTTTTTGCAGTTCGCTGTCTGTGATGTCTTTCACATTCTTTTATTCTTACCAGCATCCATTCATTTTCTTCATAAACACATCCGCAGAGCAATGTTCTAATTGTCAATCAAATTCACCAATTACTTACTGCTTAACCTTCCCTGTTCTTCAATATCTAAATACCCCTTAGATGATATCTCACTATTTTTTTCGTCTACGATTAGGAAAACGCATAGTGGTTTTTTTCCGGGTATTCTTATTAAACCTAAATGTAGGTAGCTCCCTTTTTTCAAGGTTATGATTTTGACTTTGATGCTCCCGCTCTGCATTTGCTATAGCTATTTCTTTTCTAACTTGTGCACTTCCAAGAGGTGCTCTAGCTGGGATTTTTGAACAATTATGACTTTCTGGGAGTCGATGCTTTGCACAAAACAAGCTTTGACAATAGTTGCATCTAAAAGGAAGTAAAACCTCTTCTCCGCATACTTCACATTTATCCATAGTTAACGCTCTTACACCTATTTCATCATAGTCTTTCTATAATAACCAAT
This sequence comes from uncultured Candidatus Bathyarchaeia archaeon, assembly GCA_964596465.1. Lineage (GTDB taxonomy): Archaea > Thermoproteota > Bathyarchaeia > Bathyarchaeales > Bathycorpusculaceae > JADGNF01. The sequence continues at coordinate 12,998 of CAZQTZ010000022.1, forward strand.
TTATTTGTTCCTTGCTGTAAAGAATATATAAAAAAATAATCATTTGTAATATCCTACGCCGACAGAAAATATGCTTGGTGAGTAGATGTTTATCGATAGTCATGCGCATCTTCAATGGAATAGTTTCGATGAAGACCGCGAACAGGTTCTGGAGCGGTCAAAAAATCAGCGAATAGATTCTATAGTGAATATTGGATTTGACATTGAAGGCTGCAAAAAAGGAATAGCTCTAGCCGAGAGCCATTCAAACCTCTATGCAACAGTTGGCATTCATCCCCACAATGCAGACCAACTCAACCAAGACACCTTATCAAAACTTAAAGAGCTCGCGGCGAATCCAAAGGTTGTAGCTATTGGAGAAATAGGATTAGACTATTTCAGAAATCTCTCCCCAAAAGAAGTACAGATTAAGGCTTTTGCGAGTCAACTTTTCTTGGCGCAGCAGTTGAATTTACCTGTAGTTATACATGATCGTGAGGCTCATGAAGATGTTCTAGCAATGCTTTCGAGATTTAAAGGTAAAATCAAAGGAATTATGCATTGCTTTTCAGGAAACAAGGAAATTGCAAAGCAATGTGTAGATTTAGGGTTCATGGTTTCTTTCGCTGGAAACATCACGTATCCAAAAGCTTACCCCCTGCATCAAGCTGCTCAATGGGTGGATTTAAAAAACCTGCTTATAGAAACAGACTGTCCGTTCCTTACTCCTCAAGACATGAGAGGAAAACGAAACGAACCCAGCTACCTGCCAATGACAGCGCAAAAAATTGCTGATCTAAAAATGGTAAGCATAGAAACTATAGCAGAAGCCACAACTAAAAACGCAAAAACAATATTTGGTCTTTGAAAAAAAGAAGATTTTTTCTATACAATGTAGGTTGTTTGACCAACGCTTTTGGTTTGGTTTTGGAGCCAGTTCTCGCTCATGAGACACCATTTTGATTCTGAACCATTGATTTGGAGAACAAGGATCATGTCGAATTTGTCAAGTTTTGCGTATTCTATAAGCATATCGTAAAGTTTCTGATTAATTTCTATGTTAAGATCTTCGGGTTGATTATCAGGGAGTCTTTTTGCATGAAAGATTGCTTTTAGTTTGTCTGAGTTGCCTTCTTGGATTTGAACATTTACTTTACTGACAAAATAGACGTTTTCCCCATAGCTCAGAATTACGTTTCGCGCATTTTCAGATTTTACTTCATCATGTTCTGCCAAGTCGGGTTTTTCTCCCTTCTTAGTTTTAGAAGTCCTCAATTATAATTAAGCAGTCTTTCGGTTAAAAGAATATTCCGAGTTACGAATATCACGTAAAGAACCTAAACCTGAAAACCAAACTATGGCCAAAATTAGAAGAGTAACTACAGAATGCTTTAATGATGATACGATGTTTTGCTAATCGGTAGAGTATGTTGTGAAATATTTTCTAGTAGATTAGTAACGAAAAATTAACAAACTCAGAAATAAAAGAATATGCATTTTATAAAATAGTAAAAATAATAATTGGGTGAGGTCCCGAAGATTATTTATCTGCTCTCTTTGGATGTTAAGCTTGGTCATAGTCAACGTTGAATGTTTTCTTGTTTCTGTTAATAAATTGTCCAACGTCTAATACAAGAACTACTTGTCCATCGCCAAGGATAGTTGCACCGCTTATTCCTTTGATTCCAGATAAAGCTTCGTTCAAATTCTTAACTAGGATATCTTGCTGTCTTAGCACGGAATCTACCACTAAACCTACCTTTGTGTTTTCATCCCCTAAGTAAGTTATCAGTAGCTCAAGATCTTCTTCGTCTTTGCCTTCTATGTTTAGTAGTTTGTGTAGGTGTACGACTGGAATAACACGGTCTCTTACAACGATTGCATCTGTTTTTCCTAAAGATTTTACTTCGCTTTTTCTTGCCTTAACAATTTCGGATACTTGGCTAGTTGGAATAGCAAAAGTCTGTTCTGAGTCTTTTACTAGTATCGCTTGGATTATAGCTAATGTTAAAGGTAGCTTTATGATTGTTTTTGTTCCCTGTCCGATATGTGTCTCGAGATGGACGGTGCCTCCTAAGGCGGCGATTTTTGTTTTAACAACGTCCATTCCTACACCTCTGCCGCTTGTATCGGTGATTTCTTTAGCTGTTGAGAATCCTGGCAGAAAAACCATATTGACTAATTGTTCTTTTGTCATTTTTTCCGCATCTGTTTGGGTTAAGAATCCTTTTCTCATTGCCGAAGCTTTTATTTTTTCGGGGTCAATTCCTGCTCCGTCGTCTTCGACTTCTATTATTACGTGGTCACCGTTTCTTACTGCTGAAAGTTTAATTTTTCCCGCGGGGTCTTTCTTTGCGTTTTCCCTATCAGAAGGAAGCTCAATTCCATGATCAATGCTGTTACGTAACATGTGAATTAGCGGTTCACCGATTTCATCAAGTACTGTACGGTCAACTTCAATATCTCTTCCTTCCATAACAAGGTCAATTTTTTTACCTTTCTTTAATGAAAGATCACGCACTAGTCTTGGGAATCTATCAAAGATTTGGCTGACCGGGACCATTCGTACTTGCATTACAAGATCTTGTAAATCTGCTGTTAAGCGGTCTATGTTTTCAGTTATACGCTTTAAGCCTTCATTTTTACTGTCAGCTGTTACTTGCAATAGTGCTATTTTATTTATCACAAGCTCGCCGACCCAGTTCATCAATTTATCCAATTGGTCAAATTTTACGCGTATAGTCTGTGCAGATTTGGCTTCTGTAACCACTTTTGCTTCTTCGCTTTGCTGGCAACTACCTGATGCCGTTTTCATCTCTTTATGAGGCGCATTATTCAATGGTGAACTGTTTAGTATACTGAAATCTTTTGAATCAAAAGGAACTACATTGACTTGATCTATTTCCAATATTTCATGAGTGCATTTTTCAAGAGCTTTTTCATCGAATTTACTTGTTAACGCAATTTTGAATCCGTGACTAAGTTTCTCTTCACTAAGGTCTTTCTGATCAGGACATGTTTTTAAAACCTGCGCTATTTCACCAACTTTTGAGAGAACCATGCTGGCTCTTATAGCTCTAAATCCGCAGTCATTGCTGAACTTCAAATCTACCATGTAACCATGATGTCCATTGCCTTCTGCTGTCTTTATAGCGTCCTTCTCATGTTCACCAATTTCCAAAATTCCTGCAATTGAGTCATTTGTTGACTGAACAACTTCATTAGACGAGTCTGGAGCTAATATATTTTCTTCAGCTAGATGTAGCCTTTCTTTATACGGCTTGACTTCAATTTCTCCTTCGATACCATTTTGAATCTTATCTAAACGATCAGTAAGTTGATCAACGCATTCAAGAGATACACTTATTAAATCACAAGAAGGCTGCTTTCCCTTTCGCATATCATCGAAGATATCTTCCATCGCATGCGTAAGCTCTTGAACGTCTTTAAATCCCATCATACCTGAGGAACCCTTTAAGGTATGCGCAGAGCGGAAAAGGGTATTTAGAACATCTCTGTTCTGGGGATCTTTTTCAAGAGTCAATAAACACTTGGTTAAATTTTCAATATGTTCTTTTGCCTCTTCGATGAATAACTGTCTGTACTGATCGTTATCTAATGACAACTCTACCATTCACCTTAATGACTAGTCTATACTTTAACCTGAAAATTGGGTAAACAGAACTATTCTGCATGCGTGTGTCACAAAACCCTACACACTAACCAAGCGTCTTCTTTAGGTTAGTATCTCTGAAAGTTAACTGCAGTGGGTTGAGTAATTAAACCAGTTTGAAGAGCAGATCCGATTCTAGGTTTCTGATAAACCCGGCACTTAATGTCTATTGGCAAGAATTTTTGCGCAGGTTCTCCGCTTAGCATTTCTGCTTTTCCAGTAATGAAGTATCCTTCTTCTTTAAGGGCATGATAAAAGTTCATGTGAATATGTTGCTGGCCTTCTTTTGAGAAATAAATCATCACGTTTCTGCATAAGATGAGGTCAAGATTATTGCGTGACGGTGTTTTCATCAGGTCAAATTGTTCGAAATGAACAGATTCCTTAACAAAATCTTTCACTCTGTATATATCGTCTTGCTTTACAAAGTACCTTTCGATAAAAGAGTCTGTTTGATTGTTGAGTTGTTTTCTTAAATATTCGCCTTTCTCAGCTTTTGCTAACGCATCTTTGTCAATATCAGATGCTATTATTGATACTTTATGATTTGCTGCATGGATATTCAGAATTTTATGAGTAAGAATTGCTAATGAATACGGTTCTTCTCCTGTTGCGCAACCCGCACTCCAGATAGTAACAGAATTGGATTTCAATAATTTTGGTAGTAGAACTTTTTCAAGATAAAGATACACATCCGTATCTCTAAAGAACATGGTATAGTTAATGGTTAAATCATTCAGCAGCTTTTGAATTTCTTCAGGATTCTTTTTAATGTAAATAAGATATTTTCTATATGTTAGACAGCTAGTTGCGCGTAATCTTACTTCAAAACGTCTTTTCAGGTATTCATCTCGATATCCGCTACAATTTAATCCTGCATCCTCCTGCAATACTCTCTTAAGTTTCTGAAAAGCAATATTCTCTAAGAAGACGCTCACTGATTCATTTTTTTCTACTTCACCTAACATATTTACCCTTTTTCCAATGTGTCTTTTATGAGATATTTAACATGATTTTCAAAGTCTTGTTTCGACGGCTCAGTCTGTACTTATATGTCGTTTTTTACGAAGGTGGTTTCAAGCCATTGTTTTCCCTTTTCGGCTAACATCTCTCTTAAATTCTCGCTAGGAAACATTATGAGGTATCTTTCAGCTAAACTGGTGCTTCTTCTAAATCGAGCATCAAAAATTGCTGCAATATCGCTGCAAAGTGCCTGCTTCGCTAATAACCCGTCTATAACCGCATCAAATGCGTCATAGATTAGTTGTGGTGGCGTTGGAACCAATTCAATACCTGTAAAATCTGCCATAGCGTTAAGAAATGCGCATATCATACACGAACCCAGTTCCTCTATTGCCGAAGCTTGCATTTCATCATCCGCTTCGTTTTCTGCTGCACGCTTCGCCATCAGCGTTCCGATTTTCTTTGCCTCTTCAGCTTGGAACAGTAACATAATATCGCAGTCCATTTGACCTCTCAATTGCATAAATATAGCCGCGACAACTGTGTCGTGTTCTTGATAGATTCTTGGAACCAAATGCGGTGGTTTTGTATGTAATCTTGGCATCTCAACATTTACTTGTTCATGCAGCATAGTGGAAAGAGCAATGGTAGCGTGGCCTGCTCCTATGCTTCCTATTTCTTGAAGCACATCTTGATCG
>CAZQTZ010000023.1:0-5565 GCA_964596465.1 uncultured Candidatus Bathyarchaeia archaeon
AATCGCTAAGGGAAGAACCACTAAGGTGAAGTCAATAGTCTGCATTTGATCTCTCCATTAAAGAGTAAGCGTTAATTTTTATTCTAAAGGCTTATGAATTTAAGATAAGTACCCATATTATACAAAAAAATAAAAAAGAAAAAATACAGAGGTAAGTTGCATTATTGCAGATAAGTTAATCTTCCTTCGACCTGTTTCTTGATGTTTTGGTTATTCCGAATATACTCTATTATTATATCCTGCGCTGAAGTAGAGATAAGCTTTGAATTGCATGCCCGAGTTAATTCTTCTTGTGTAATGTTTAGGTTTGCAGTCGAATTTTTGACGTGGTAGCCCTGAATACAGATAGTGTATAGCATATCTTGCATTACTTCAGTTTCATTTATTTTCAAGGAGCGTAGCTCTTTCGCTTTCTCGTCATAAATCGCTTTAACAGCCTGGTTTATCTGAAAACATTCCCCTTCTCCATTTCGATTTTCAGGTCGCATTATATGACTAAAAATTCTTCTCAATTGCTGTCCATCTACGGCGAATCTTGAAAGCGAATCATCGTATGGAAAGCATCGGTGTATGTCTTTAAGGGTAATTGTAGGTCCGATTTCTTTAGATCTTATTGAGCCGCTTCCCACAAGAGCAACGTCACATTGTGCTCTTTGAGCAAAAATGTCTGCAACTAGATTACCCAATGAGGTTTCAATTTCTCGAATAGGATGTGTAAGTTGTGTAGCAAATTTTCCTATGATAGTGTTATATTTGGTATCTATTGCTTCCTGATAATCATTAATGAATTTGGCTAATTGAGGATCTGGCTCAGCTAACCTATTATCTATAGGAATTAGTTGCCAAGTATAATCAACTATGCTGTTTGTATCTTCATCAACTACTATATCGAATCGTCCAATCTGGTCACTTCCCACGCCTGCCTGAACAATCAATATGCCATTTTCGACAGCAGGTTTCTGAAGAACAGTATGTGAATGACCTCCAATTATGATGTCAACCCCCGCCTGCCGATTTATCAATTTTGCCAGCTGCAAATCTGATTCAAAGCCTATATGAGTCAAAATTATCGTTAAATCTATATCATCGTTTTTGTAGGAGTTGCATATTTTTTCTATTTCTTTTCCAGCTTCTTCTAAGGTAACAAAACTGCTAATCAGCTCATCTTGCTTAAGTGCATCCATAACTTTTTCAGTGATTACTCCAGTGAATAAAATCTCTATACCTGCACGTTTTAATATTAAATGTGATTGCATTAACCTCTTATTGTACTGTTTTATGTACAAGTTAGCGTTTACTATGGGAAAGTTAGCCATTTTCTCCAGAAATAGAAGCTGCGGCAACCCATAATCGAATTCATGATTACCCAATGCGACAACATCAGGGGCTAAATAATTCATAATCTCCATCGTCGAGATGCCCTTATATTCTGAATCTATCAGTGAACCTTGCACCATATCTCCAGAAATAACGTAAAGGACGTTTTCTTCTTCTTTTCTCACCTTATTAATATACCCTGAAAGAAGAGCTAAACCGCCGATGAGTTTTCCTTCTTGTCCTTGAATTTCTGCTAAAAAATCTCCATGCATATCATTTGAATGAAGAATTGTAAATTTCTTGGTGTTCATAATATTCGAATTGATTATTATTATAATGGTTTCTTAAGTTTATTGGCAAAACTCGTAATAGCATAAATATTAAATCAGCCCGAAAAAATTTTAGCGCTAAACTAGGAGTATTTACTAAATTTGGCTACAGAGTTCAGCGCATCTTTTTTTCGCGTAACTCCAAGCTGAAAAGAAGCATTTTTCATCATCTGATTGGATAAAAGGGTCTTCTCCAAATCCGGTGTAGCCTTCATAGAGTTCTTTAAAACTCATCCCCTTCTTGTATGCTTTTTCTAAAAAGTCATCAACAATTTTCTTGCAAGCTGAAATAGCCTCTTCGCAGGTATCAAATTCTCCAAGTTTATATCGCTCATTCTCATCTAAAAAGTGAAAATTGTCATCTACATAGACTTCATATTTTTTCGATTCCGCCCTTTTGTCTATCTTCTCCGTTTTTCTCCCTCACTTATTATCTGGTTATGAAGAATAAATATTATATAATTTCTCCTCCCACTAACAGTTAAAGGGGAAATGGGATTTTGAAGTTGAATTATGTTGGAATAATAGCATGTGTATTTGCGATTCTTAGTCTGTTATTACCTTGGTTTACTATTGACTTATGGGCTAAGAATTCGAGCATAACCATGAACTTTTCGGCTAATTTATGGCAGCTTGCAGGAACAGTTGACGGCGTTAGTAAATCGATTTTCCTGGTCACTTGGTTCGGCGGAGTAGCCTTTGTTTTAATGCTTATTGTCGGTTTACTAAGCCTTATAGAAAGCGTATTTATCAAAAAGAGCAGAGTGATGATTTTTATTATTTCTTGTATTTTAGTATTAACTGCAATGGGTATTTTTGGTTTTGGCTTAGTTAACAGTGATTATGCGGTAGAAGATATCAACCCTGGTTTTACTATTAATCAATTCCCTGAAGGTTCATTTGGTATGTCAGCTGATGAAGCGATGTTATATTCTTATCGCTATTCCTGGGCTATCGGGGCTGGTTTTTGGTTAGCTTTAATTTCCGCTGTTCTTGCGTTAGCGGCAGCACTTCTATCATGGAAAAAGTCAAGAATAGCCAAAAAAATATAGCAAATTTCCACCCTTGCTAATTGGCTTTACCGATTCATTTTTTCCTCTCACTCTCTTTTTTTAATAAATACAAAAGTCATTCATCTCCTTAGAACCGCAAATCATGTTTCCTATTTTTTGTGATTATACCCATTCTTGATTTTTTAACCAGTTTTCTATCTGGCCTTTTTGAGAAGGTTACCTGGCAAACCCTTGGTTGAAAGGACCTAATGGCGAAGGGGATATGGGGGAAGGAGAAGGAGAGAGAATGGCTCGCTCATTAGTGGTTTGCCAGGTTTTGTAGGTTTACTGTTTTATTATATGTTTCAATTTTTCATATGAAATTATGTGCGTGTTTTTTCCTGCATTCTAAGTTACCTATTGAAAAAAGTTGTTAAAAAAACAAGAAGAAATCGGAAAACTCGATTTATATTATCGTAGTGGATAAAAAGGAAGTGATGTTTATTGATTATTTTTCTTGTAATATGCGAAGTTTAGCTCTGTATTCTTCTTCGGATATTTCTCCTCTAATGAATCTTAACTTTAATTGATTTATCGGATCCTCGATTATACTTGGCTGAAATGAGGGTTGTTGTCTAAAGATTGCTTCTTCTGGTTTATTATACTCCCATTCCTCTTTCCCTAGCATGTTTCCTTCATGTCTTATTGAAACTGGCTCAACAGCTATGTTGTTAAAAGCTATCTCTAGTGCCTCCATGAATCTTTCTATATCGTTACGGCTGACTCTCTCTAACCGAATTATTGTGCCATCTTCACTTTTAAAGGAGATTTCTCCCCACAAAACAGTACCTCGGTTGGCTTTGATTTGCAGAACCTTCTGAAGAGGTATCGATTTGAATTCATATCTGCCTAGGTGTCTTTCATCAAAATGAATCAGTCGAATGTTTGTTAATATAATATAGTCCGGTTGTTCAACTACTTCGAATGTTTTAAGATAATGTATTATTTGCTCTCCTGCCGAAAGGTTCTTTTTAAGTCCATTTGGTAATTCGTCGATCAAATTCTTACCTGGGGATTTTTTGCTCACTTCTTCACCATCTCTAAAATCTTATTTGGTGTGTTAGCACATATGCTCCAATTGTTTCACCCATCTCATATGCCTTTCTATATGATTTTAAGTCATGTTTTTAACAAGCGCTTGGATTCTTAAGTTAGGTATGTTGTGTTTTTCTGTCAACTTGTAGTTTTAATTTAATTTAAAACCATTTTTTTGTTGTTTTTGTTATAATCGATATATTGTTTTTTTTAAAATCATGCTTTTATTATCAAATGTATTAAGTCTTATTTGGGGCTTTAAATGGAGAGCAGGATATTGCTCAGTCCAATCCTGATTACTACTTCTTTGAGCAAAAACCTGCTCTTCAACTATTAACAAATTAACTTAATCAGTGCTAATACTTTTCTTAATAAGCGCTTAATCCGATTTCTTTAACAGATAATAAAAGATGTTGGTACATATTAAGTTAAATACAAATGCTCTTAACAATTTATGGGGTAAGAAGAAAATGAAGTCTTCTGTTTTTCGGTGTATGGTATTAGGAGTCTTCTTAACTGCCTTCTTGATGCTTATTCCAACAGGTTTAGCTTCAACTGGTTGGACTCGAACTTATCCGGGCGAGTCTATGGATATATTGAGTCCTGTTTCTGTTATCCAAACCAGTGATGGTGGATATGTTACACTTGTTAATGGTTTTCTACGTCGTATTGATAATGTAGGGTTCCCTGGACATTTTAGTGAATTTTATGAGTTGCAAGTTATCAAAATAAGCTCAATAGGCGAAATACAATGGAAACAAAATTTTTCTGATATTAGTGATCCATATAATATTACGCCTTTGTTCAATATTTATTCGAATACGTATGGTTTTGTTCAGACTGCGGATCAAGGGTATGTAATAGCTGGTAGTGGAGATTTTATGTTTTGGATGTTTAAGATTGACTCGCAGGGTGCAATTCTTTGGAGTAAAAATTATGTTTACAGTGAAGAAATGAATTCTGGTTGTGCCTTTTACTCAATTATTCGCACAAGTGACAACGGCTTTGCTTTAGCTGGATCGATTCAAACTTCTGAGGGCGGTCTGGATTTTTGGCTAATAAAAACTGATTCTGACGGTAAAGCACAATGGAATCAAACCTACAATAGCGGTACTTACACGAATTCAAATGGGGATGTTTATCCTTGTGCTGATGAAGCGAAAAATGTAATCCAGACGCGGGATGGTGGCTACGCCTTGGTAGGTAGCAACTCATTATTCAGAGTCAGCACCTCCTCTATTGTTTACGCTACATGGTTGGTAAAAACTGATTCACAAGGCAAACCAACCTGGAATAAAGGTTATGATTGTCCCAACGAATCCGGAAGACAATATTCAATGGTTCAAACCTCCGATGATGGTTATGCTATAACTGGAACTCAGAACGGCGATTTTTACTTACTAAAAATCGACTCTACCAGTAAGCATCAATGGAATAAGACTTACGGAAGTACTCAGATAGATACTCCGTGCAAGATAATCCAATTAAATGATGATGGACTAACCGTTGCGGGAACCTGGACAAAAATAAACGCAACAAGCGTAGCATCTACTTTGGGGCTATTGCGGTTAAATTCTTCTGGAGAAATGAATTGGCTAAAAACCTATACTGCAAAAGAAAATTCAACAACAATAAGTGTGGACTCAGCAAGTGATATGATTCTAACTAGTGACGGGAGTTACGTTATAGTGGGATCAACATTATATGGAAATGAGTATCATCAAGATGTCTTCTTCGAAAAAACTGAACCCTTAGAAGAACCTCTCCAGCCAACATCAACTCCTCTTGTTACAATATCTCCTAGCTTAACTCCAACTCCAGAAATTACCTCT
>CAZQTZ010000023.1:5575-18267 GCA_964596465.1 uncultured Candidatus Bathyarchaeia archaeon
CTCTACAGCTTCCCCTACCGTAATGCCAACTCAAACAACCCCTTCAATGCCAACGGCAACACCATCAAATTCAAATCTTACTCCCTCCCCGTCTATACCGGAATTTTCCTTTCTGCAAATCTTACTTGCCTTGGTAATTATAACAATAATGATCATTATGGGGATAAGTAAAGACAAGCTAAAATCTAAAAAATTTTATCGATAATATTTTATTCTTAATTTTTTACTCCAGTTAGACTTCTTTACATATTCTCTTCTATAAAATTATTCTTTTTTAGCTAGTTTGGGTATTTTTTTCAATATTACTTTTTTTAGCAAAGTATTATATAGAAATTAATTATAAATGCTTATTTCAGTTTTCGGAGAGAAAATGAATGAGTAAAATTCTTAATAAAAAGCTAAATGTGATTATACTGATTCTTTTGCTGAGTTCGGTGCTTTTCACTGTTTTGCCTATCGTTGCTGCGCATGAGCCTGCATGGACTATTCCTACGTATGCGTATATCGTAGCTTCTCCTGATCCCATCGGAGTTGGGCAGACCGCTTTCTTGGTCTTTTGGCTTGATAAAGTGCCACCAACCGCGGGGGGTATAGGTGGAGATCGATGGACTGGTTTTACTGTAAAGGTAACTAAACCAGATGGAACAATGGAGACAATTGGTCCAATGATTTCTGATGCGACTTCAGCAGCTTGGTCTTTGTACACACCTAATCAGGTTGGTACATACAAATTTGATTTTAGTTTTCCTGGTCAAAAGGCAAGTTTGTATCATCCTAGCACTGGCATCGCTGGTACTCCTAGTGATTATGTCAATGACACATATCTGCCAAGCAGTGCCTCAACTACGCTTGTTGTCCAACAAGAGGCAGTTATTTCACCTCCAACCTATCCTTTGCCGACTAGTTATTGGACTCGCCCAATTGAAGGACAAAATACTGCATGGGTAAGCATTGCTTCCAACTATTTGGCTGGTAGTTCAATAATCGATGCTTTTCAACGCGATGGTATTGCGCCGAATAGTCCTCATGTAATGTGGGTTAAGCCATACCAAGATGGTGGTATCGTTGGAGGAAACTATTGGGTTCCAAGTGCAGCATACTATACCGGTCTTTCCTATGAAGGCAAGATGAATAACCCAGTTATAATGTATGACCGACTTTATTACAAGACCTCATTAAGCGACAGCGCAACCGGCGGACCATATGTTTGTGTTGATTTACGCACTGGAGAAACGCTATGGCAGAATGATACTATTTCGCCTTCAACAGGTCAATTATACCTTTACGAATCTATGAATCAACATGGCGTTATTGGCGATGGCTATCTTTGGCAGACCTCGGGCACAACTTGGATTGCATATGATGGACTCACAGGTAGATGGCTATTTAACATCACCGATGTTCCTTCAGGCACCGAAATGCGTGGTCCAAGTGGGGAAATTCTACGTTATGTGCTTAATGTAAATGGTCGATGGTTAGCTATGTGGAATTCTTCCGCTGATCAAAATACGCCTTTAGTGTTAACTCCTGGTAATTCTACTAATGCCTTCCAATATCGTCCAGTAGGGAAAGTTGCCAACATGAGCACCGCTTACACCTGGAACGTCACCATACCCGCATTAGTTGCCGGCACAAGCATTCGCCGAGTTATCCCTGACGATATGATTCTTGTGAGCACTTCTCCAACCGTGGGCGGAGGATTCGGTTTCGGATCACAAGCTTACACAGTATATGCAATAAGTCTGAAACCTGCTAGCAGAGGCCAACTACTTTGGAGCAAAACTTATGATCCACCTACTGGAAACATGACCCGTTCATTCGGTCCAGTAGATCCAGAAAAACGAGTATTCACCATGACCCATAAGGAAACAATGCAATGGCTTGGTTACGATTTAGATACAGGTAATCTGCTTTGGGGTCCTGTAGGTGATTTTCGTGACTTCCAATATTACGGTAGAGTTTCCAATCCTCCGGCTCCTGGCTTTGTAGGATATGGTAATCTCTATGTTGCTGGATACGGTGGTGAGCTTCATTGCTTTGATATCCGAACAGGGAATCTCAAATGGAAATACGACCAAACCTACAGCGGTGATCAGACACCTTGGGGCAACTATCCGCTCTTCTTAGGTACAATCGCAGACGGAAAAATATACTGCTACACCAGCGAGCACTCTCCTAACGTACCACTCTATAAGGGATCCAGAATTCGATGCATCGATGCTTACAGCGGAGCTGAAATTTGGACTCTAATGGGCTGGTATGCTATCGGTTCTTTTGGTCAAACCGGTATTCCTATCGCAGACGGCTTCATGACTTATCTGAACGTATATGATATGCAAGTATACTGTTTAGGTAAAGGTCCAAGCGCAACTACTGTTGCAATCCAAGACGATGTTGTAGCAAGCGGTGATACCGTACTGATAAAGGGAACTGTCGTTGATGAATCAGCTGGAGCAAAAGCTAAGCTTGAAAGTGGCGAATTTAATGTTGTGCCCGCTGTGTCCGATCAGGACATGGGTCCATGGATGGAATACATCTATATGCAAAAACCGATGCCTACCGATGCGACTGGTGTGCAAGTGACCCTTACCGCAATAGACACTACTGGAAACGCAATTGAGATTGGTAAAGCAACAAGCGATCTAACTGGTAACTACGCAATAATGTGGACCGCACCTGCTCAAGGACTGTATACAATCTTAGCTAGCTTTGATGGGTCGAATTCATATTGGCCTTCCTGTGCTGAAACCTACCTAGCAGTGACTGCTGCGAAACCCATTGTTACTACATCGCCATCTCCGACTGTTGCACCTACTCAGACTCCAATCGTTACCATTACTCCTACAGTTTCACCTTCGCCAACTGTTGCACCAACGCCCGAACAAGGATTACCCACTGAAATGCTTCTAATCGCCGGATCTGCAATTGTCATAATCGCAATAATCGCCGTCGCGGCTATTATGCTACGCAGACGCCATTAAACGCCCAACCTCTTTTTTCTTTCTTTTTTTATCAAAAAAGTTATGTAGAATTTTTACTGTTTTGCTTCTTTCCACATTTCTTCAAACCAGCCTATAGCTAGTTTTGCGAAGTTAGGATTATTTGACCACATGTTAGGTAATCCTCGGTTAGCTGATGTTGATATGCATAGGTTGACATCTTGTTGGTCTGCTATAGTCATTCTTATTTGAATTGGTATAGTGCTATATCTTATTTGAAAAAGCGGGTTTGACTTTAAGTTCTTTAACTCTAATGGTGATAATTTATCTATTTGTTCTTTGTCTGTGAGGGCTCGAAATTTTACTCCTTTTTTTAGTGCCTTACTAATTTCGCTTTTATAGTGACATAACATAAAACCGCAGCATTGCCATGTGGAGACTGTATCGATGCTGCGCTTTGCGCTATAAATCTGGTTTTCAAGCCTTTTTGTTACAAGTCCCGCTTCAGATGTGACTATAAATTGTGCTTCCTCTTCTTGAGGTGATATTATGCTTTTTGTGTGGCAATGATCGATTAATTTTTTTGTTTTGCTTCTTAATTCAGCATATTGTTTTGTTTTATGCTGAAGTAGAATTCCAAGTCCCTCTTCCATCGGGGTTGCCTTATAAATTGCTGGTGAGGTCAATATTTTTTCTACTAATCCTAATTTTTGAAGTGATGGGATTACTTGGTACATGTTTTGCCGGGCTATATCTGCAACTTTAGCTGCTGTTTTTATATTTGCCGTTCCTAATTTGGCGAGAGTAAGGTAGGTTTTTGCCTGAAGAAGGGTAAGTCCTAAATCAGTTAGAGTTTCAATGTCTTCCTCTTCTTGTAAAGCGACCATGTAGTTTCTCTCTTAAGACGATTTTCATTATTGATGAGAATCATTTTCTTGTTTCTAAGATCAGTCGTCATAGCCTATACATTCCAGTTCTTAAAAGGTTTACCAACCCTTGTATTTACCAGCGAAAAGGAGTGAAAAAAATGAAAAATCAATTTTTATTAAAAACTGCTATCATCGTAACAATGACTCTTACATTGCTTTCGATAAGTATGCCTTTCACTGCTGGACATGATCCTTCATGGAATGTTCCGACGTTTGCCTACCTCAGTGTAGCCCCTAATCCAGTGGGTGTAAATCAGCCCATCGCTATCATGATGTGGATTGATAAGCCTCCACCAACTGCCGCTGGAATTGGCGGTGACCGTTGGACTGGTTACACGATCGAAATAACCAAACCTGATGGAAATAAGGAAGCCAAAGGGCCTTTTACTTCCTATGCAGAAGCCTCATACGCAATCCTTTATACTCCAACACAGACTGGCACCTACACTTTCAAATTTAATTTCCCTGGGCAAATCGCTTCATTATATAATCCAATTAATGGATTGCCCGGCAACCCAAGTGCTAGCGTTAATGATTACTATATGCCCTCTGAAGCTATAATGTCTATTACTGTTCAAGCTGATCCAATAACTCCAGTCGAAGATTATCCTCTTCCGAATAGCTACTGGAGTAGACCAATTGAGGGTCAAAATACTAACTGGGCAAGCATCGCCTCAAGCTATCTTGGGTATCCGTATATCTATCAAGGGGTTGTTCAACCAGACGGCTCTGCTCCTAGTGGTGCACACGTTATGTGGGCTAAGCCACTTATGTTCGGAGGAGTAGTCGGTGGAACCAATACAGCAGCTTTCGGAGCAACATACTATACTGGGCTTTCATACGAAGGACAATTCGGTAATCCACTTATCCTACACGGTAGACTATACTATCCTCTACCTAGAAGCGATGCTACAACTGGTAACGGCTATGTTTGTGTTGATCTTCAAACGGGCGAACAAATTTATTGGCAAAATATGACCAACCCAACTTTTGGTCAGCTTTATGACTATGAATCAATGAATCAGCATGGCGTAATCTCAAATGGCTACTTATGGAAGAGCGTAACGGATGCTAATAACGGTGGAGTAGTCCTGATGGCTTTTGATCCTATGGATGGAAAATGGCTGTTTAATGAGACTAACGTTCCGCAGGGAATCAATCCTCCAATGTTTGTAGGAACTACCTGTGGGAATGTTATCTACGGTCCTCAAGGAGAGATTCTTATCTTCCAACTTAACTTGGCGGGTAAATGGTTGGCTATGTGGAATAACACTGCAGCTCTCGGATTAGCCGGTGCAATTGGTACCAGCAGTGACGCTTATCAATGGCGACCTGTAGGTAAGAACGTCAATGCAAGCACAGCATACTCTTGGAACATCAGCCTTCCAGATTTGCCGGCGGGTTCAAGCGTTTGGGCTGCTTTCAACGATGACATTTTACTTGGTAGCGATGCAGGCTTTGGCGGAACAAATGTAGCAAACGTATGGGCGATTAGCTTAA
Source organism: uncultured Candidatus Bathyarchaeia archaeon (assembly GCA_964596465.1). Classification (GTDB taxonomy): domain Archaea; phylum Thermoproteota; class Bathyarchaeia; order Bathyarchaeales; family Bathycorpusculaceae; genus JADGNF01. The sequence goes on from CAZQTZ010000023.1 coordinate 10,944, forward strand.
AACCTGACTCAAGAGGTCAACTATTATGGAAGCAGAATGTTGCTGCTCCCTCAGGAATCACTCGCTCGATTGGTCCAGTTGATGATCAATCTCGCGTCTATACTTTAATGGATAAAGAGACGATGCAGTGGTCAGGATATAGCATGGAAACTGGGCAGCGCATTTGGGGTCCAGTTGGAGATGAAACGGACCTTAACTACTTTGGTGCTCCTGGCATGAGTCCCGCAGGTCAAGTAGGCTATGTTGCATATGAAAAACTCTACACAGCAGGCTACGGTGGAATTCTTTACTGCCTTGATTTGAAGACTGGTAACCAACTATGGAGTTATGGCAACGGCGGCGAAGGCAACAACACTAACAGTGGTTTAGATACGCCATGGGGAAATTATCCGCTATTCATAGGCGCAATAGCTGACGGTAAAATCTACTGCTATAACGGAGAACACTCACCTAACGTTCCGCTTTACAAAGGCGAACATATAACATGCGTTGATGCATACACTGGAAAAGAGCTATGGACTTTGCTCAGCTGGGGCGGAGTCGGAGGTTTTGCGCAGCAACCTTGGCCGGTAGCCGACGGTTACTTAGTATATTTGAACAATTATGATGGTCAAATCTACTGTATCGGTAAAGGCCCGAGCAAAACTACCGTTGAAGCACCTTTGAGTGGAGTGGCTGTTGGATCGGTTATTACCATAACTGGCACTGTTAGCGATGTATGCGCTGGTGCTCAAGCGAAAGTTGCAAGCGGTCAATTCAGTGTTGTTCCTGCAATGTCAGATAAAAGCGTGGGCGACTGGATGGAATACATATATATGCAAAAGCCGATGCCTGCAGACGCTGTCGGAGTTACAGTGAAACTGCTAGCTATCAGCTCTAATGGTGAAGTTCAAGATATCGGCAGCGCTATTACCGACGTGTACGGAAACTATGGCTTTTCATGGACACCAACAACACAAGGCACTTACCAGATTGTCGCTTCATTCGACTCTACAAACTCCTATTGGGGTTCTCAAGACTCAACATACATCTCTATTGGTTCTGCAGTATCTCCCGCTCCGACGCTTACAGTTGCTCCAACTAGCACCATCGCACCAACCGTTGCTCCTACTGCAACTGTGATTCCTTCGCCTACTGTTGCTCCAACACCTGGCACAGGCACCTCAACTGAAACTTTACTTATCGCTGGCGCTGCAGCTCTCATCATCGTGGCAATTATCGCAGTAGCATTAGTACTAAGAAAACGCAAATAAACAACACCTACCCTCCCTTTTCTTTTTTCTCAGAAAAGGCTAATGTAAAATTAGAGGCTGAGAGGACTTTGGCACTTAGACTCCTAAAGCGGTAGCGGCAAGGGGTAAAATTCTCTCTCTTCAAAGTTTTCTGCCAAAGTCCCAGCACACTCTAACTCTAGCAATTTGCTGAAATTAGTGCAAATCCTTAATATTTTATAGTTAATTATTTTGTAGGCAAGTTTCAAATTAAGCAGTTTCCAGTTTTGAGGTAGAACTGTGTCTTTAAAACTGAAAAAATTCCGAATTCTGTTGCTTTCTTATTTAATTTTTATGGGAACTGTGTTTCTGAATGATCCTGTATTTGTAGGGGCCTCAGGCTCCTTTACTTCCCAGACTTCTTTTGCTATACCGGATTGTAACGCGACGATTTTCTTTGTGATTGAGGGGACTTATGGTAGAGCAGTGTTGGAGAATAATACTTGGGTTTTTACTGATTTGACCTTCTCAAATTCAGTTTACCTGAAGGCGTTTCAGGTTTCCGCTAAAGACTGTAACCTTTCGATTTATTTTTCTGAGCTCTTCAGGGGATATTTGAAAAATCAAGATTCAGGGTTAATACAGTATAATGTTTCAGGTGCTGGTGTACAGCAATTTAATTTTGGGCTTAGTCCAAGTTTTGGTTTAAATCCCAAGTACCGTGATTTAATGGTTAGATTCAGTAGCGAATTTTTCATAAACAGTACTGTAGTTAATGAGGGTGAAGGTTGGCAGATACAAAGCGATGGCACAATAACAATAACGGGCGCGATTTCAGGTGCGAGTATATTATACATCGATTTTTCAAATCAATATGTTGATAGTACTTTGCCTTTTTATGCCCAGCATTCTGTAACGATAGGTGCGGTCATACTGTTAGTGTCGATTATAGTTGTTGGTGGAGTATTGAGGTTTAGGCTTCAAAAAATCAAGCATGGGGGGCAGAGTCTCTGAATTGGGTAAATTACGAAAACACCGTACTTATCCTGTTTGTTGCTGCGGTAATCATAGGTATCTTAACTATTCTTAAATTTACAAAGAATAAGACTCAGCGGATAAGTAATCTTCGAGTTTTTGTGCAAATAGTTGCTGCGCTTGCTTTGTTTATGGGGATAATAATTGGGCCTTTTAATGATGCTAATAGCGTGTGGAGGCCTCTGGGTGTTTCTCCGCGAAGTAGTCTGCTGGGGGCTGAGCTGTTAGGTACTCAGTTCCCTGATGGTTTGAGTATTCCGGTTCTTGCATGCTATATTCCTAATGGGCGAACAGTTACCTGTGCTATCTGGCAAATTCAATCCTACATTTTTCCATTCTGGAGTTACAGTCGAGGCTATGATGTTTTTTACTCTTTGTCTGGTCCCGAAATGCTGGTTATAGTTTTTAGTTCGCTTATTGCTGCTTCTTTGCTTCTGGGGCGGTTCTTCTGTGGCTGGTTATGTCCTTTTGGTTTATATCAAGATGTGCTTAGTCGTTTTAGAAGAGTTCTTAAAAAATCGCATTTAACCTTCTCTAAGAAGACTAATGATGGGTTAAAGCAGTTTCGCTGGATAATCATTGCGACGTTGCTGATTCTAAGTGTAATTTTTGGGTCCTATTCGATATTTGGAGTGGAGATTGTTCCGGGGACCGCTATCAATACTGGGCATGATGCGTTGCATTCAGGTATAGTGAGTAACATAAACGAACCCTACTGCTTGGTTTGTCCTGAGCGTCCTCTTTGTGTTCTTTTGGAATGTGCTGTAGGTTCGATGGAGTGGTCATATGTTTCTCAGATTGCTTATGGGCCTGCTTACATAACTGGTTGGTATGTTACATCGTTGAATTTGGCTGTTTTTATTATGGTTACGGTTTTAGCGCTTGCTTATAGGCGCTTTTGGTGTAGGGTCTGCCCTATGGGTGCGTTTACGGCGCTGTTTAGCACCTATAAGCCTTTTAGCCGAATCGCCTTTACTAAGTTAAGTAAGGATCAGGAAAAATGCACTAAATGCGGTATCTGTAAACGTGTCTGTCCAATGGATGTTACTGAGGTATATGAACGAAAAGGTGGCGATGTGACGGTATCTAATTGTACTTTATGTTTACGCTGTGTAGAAATGTGTCCTTATGAAGGCGCTTTAAAGGCGAACTTTGCGGGGAAAACAGTTTTAACTTCAAGTAACTGGTTAAAAGATGCTATAAAGGATTAAGTTAATCTGATAAAAATGAGCTGCGAATTTGTCTGGGAAACATCGTCTCTTAATGACTTGGTTTGTTGTTTTCCTGCGGGTAAGATTGATTGAGGCTGAATAGTGTTTTTAGATAGATATTGATTATTAATTCATAAAATATATTTTATTAAAAATGAATATTCTGTTTTTGTGATTGGCAATCGGTTAAATTTGTCTTTCATAAAATGTGTCTCGGTGTGTCTATATCGTTAACTTGAGGTGAATGTATTGCTGTCAAGAGACTGTGATGGTTGCTCGCAGATTAAGAAATGTAAAGTGCGCTATAGGAAAGTTCAGTTAGGCGAAAAAGTGTATTGTCCGGATGGAACAAGTCATCTGGTGGATGATTCTAGTGTCGAATTTGGCATCATCTATTTGGATTCTTGTAAAGTGAAATGTTAAACTATTGAGTAGGCTATTTTCATTTTTTATAGCCTATTAGATGTTTTTTTGAATTATTCAAGTCAATTAATGCAATTATACTCTGGCTTTGCATCGTTATTAAGCCTAAGTTTTTTTTAACGCTTCACGAAAAATGTTATATACTAAATCAAAGGAAATAGAACTTAAAATTATTTTATAAGAAAATTATAAATAAATTACTCAAAAGGAGTGAAAAAAGTGAAAAAATTTGTTAATAAAAAAGTTATTTGTGCCCTTTTTTTGACTTTAGTGCTTTCTTTTTCAGCGGCGATTTCTATAGTTCCTGTTGCTGAGGCGCATACTCCTCCTTGGAATGTTCCTACATATGCGTTCATAACGGTTTCGCCTGATCCTGTTGGTGTTAATCAGCAGATGTTTGTTATTATGTGGCTTGACAAAGTTCTGCCAGGAGCGGCTATAGATAATGACATCCGATTCCATAACTATAAACTAACCATCACAAAACCTGACGGAACCAACGAAGTAAAAACCTTCCCAGTGATTCATGATACGACCTCCTCTCAATACACACTCTATACACCCACACAAACTGGTGTATATCAGTTCAAGTTTGAGTATCCTGGAGAAACTTACACGTGGACTACGCCAATAAGCCTCTTTGGTCTTTTGCTTCCAAATGACAACACAAACGACACTTACCTACCTAGCAGTGCCACAACAACACTTACTGTACAAGCCAACCCTGTTGAAGCACCCCCAACCTATCCACTTCCCACAAGCTACTGGACCCGACCAATTGAAGGACAAAACACAGCATGGGTAAGCATAGCATCTAACTATATCAATCCCTTCGCTGCTGAATTCGGTACTTACCCCATAAGATTACAACCCGACGGTACAGCTCCGAGTAGTTCACATGTAATGTGGGCTAATCCGATTCAAGATGGCGGTATTGTTGGTGGATCTAATACAGGAATAAACGGTATTAGCTATTACACAGGGCTTTCTTATGAAGCACGATTTTCCACGCCCATAATCATTCAGGGCAGAATATACTACCCCTTACCACTAAGCGATGCAGTTTTAGGTACCTTTAGCGGCGTTTCAGTAGGCGGTGGCTATGTCTGTGTAGACTTACGGACGGGTGAGCAAGTATGGAAGAAAACATACGCGGTCAACCCCAGTTTTGGGCAAATCCTTGATTATGAATCAGGCAATCAACACGGTGCAATTCCCTATTTATGGGCTGTTAGTGGCACAACCTGGATAGCTTATGAACCATCCACAGGAGAGTGGTTATTCAACTTAACCAATGTTCCTGCAGGTAACAATGTATATGGTCCAAGTGGCGAAATACTCCGATACGTAATTGATGTTCAGAATAAATGGCTAGCTTTATGGAACAATACAGCCTCTTTCGCGTTAGCAGGTGCACTTTCAGGTGCTGACTCGTATTACTGGCGACCTGTAGGAAAAGTTGTGGATATGAGTAAAGCTTACTCGTGGAACGTAACCATACCTGCTTTGCCAGCTGGATCAGCAATATATGGAGCAATAAATGATGACTTGCTGTTCGGTGGAGCGCGCGCCGCTTTAGGTTTCATGCAGTTCTGGGGAACCCCTGATACCTACACTTACTGGGCTTTAAGCTTAAAGCAAGCTTCGAGAGGGCAATTGCTATGGACCAAGACTATGTCTGCGCCAGCTAATAATGCCACAAGATTGCTTTTTAACATGGATCCAAATACGCGTACTTTCTTTGAGGCAGATAAAGAGGCTAGACAATGGTTAGCCTATAGCTTGGACACTGGTAATCTGCTTTGGGGGCCAGTCGGAAATGCACGTGCGTTTAATTATTATGGAACTATCGGTATGGGCGGTACTGGTCAAGCAGGCTATGCAGCATATGGTAACCTTTATACAGCTGGATACGGTGGCGAACTCTTTTGTTACGATCTCAAAACTGGTGTGTTAAAGTGGAAATATAACAACACCAACAGCGGAGTCGAAACGCCATGGGGTCTATACCCATTATTCATAGGTGCCATCGCTGACGGAAAAGTCTACGCCTTCAGTGGTGAGCACTCACCAAACATGCCACTATATAAAGGCGAATTAGTACGCTGCATCGACGCATACTCTGGAGCAGAACTGTGGACTTTAGACAGCTGGGCTGGAATCGGCTCTTTTGGAGATGAAGGATTCCCAGTTGCCGACGGATACATAGTCTACCTCAACCATTACGATGCGCAGGTATATTGTATCGGTAAAGGTCCAAGCGCAATCACTGTCGAAGCACCTCTCTCTGGAGTTACGCAAGGATCAGCAATCACTTTAACGGGCACAGTTACTGACGTGTCCGCAGGTGCGAAAGCTAAAGTTGCAAGTGGCGAATTCAACAGCGTACCAGCGATGTCTGATGCAAGCATGAGCGCATGGATGCGATATATCTACATGCAAAAACCCAAACCAGCAGACGCAGTCGGTGTAACAGTTAAGCTATCAGCTGTTGATTCAAGCGGAAGCAGTGTCGATATTGGTACAGCCACTACTGACTTATACGGAAAATATGGATTATCATGGACTCCCGCGCACACTGGTACCTACCAAATAATTGCTAAATTCGAATCAACCAACTCATACTGGGGTTCCGAAGATGCAGCCTACGTAACAGTTAACGCAGCCGCAGCGCAACCAACAACCCAACCCACCCAAACTGTTGCTCCCACTTCGACTGTCGCGCCCACCGTAACTCCCCCTGTGACTGTGTCTCCTTCTCCGACTGTCGCGCCTACTCCCGGTACTGGTATCTCTACTGAAACGTTGCTTATCGCAGGTGCAGCTGTTGTCATCATCATAGCTGTTGTCGCAGCCGCTCTCTTCCTACGAAAACGAAAATAAGTCAGAATTGGTCAACAAATCCCCTTCTTTCCTTTTTTTATAAAAGAATAGAAAAAGAGTTGCTGAAAGGGCTCTGGCGGCTTGCATTTGAATAGGGTTGAACGTTGGGTACTTTCTCTCCTAGTGTTTACCCGCCAGGGCCCCAGCTAACTTAATATTTAGAAAATAGGTTCAAGGGCGGTTACGGCGGGTTGCGTTTGAAGAAGAAGCGAAAGTTGGATCTGATAGACCCTTATTAATTTTGGCTTGTTAGTTTGTGTCCCTTTTTTTTGTTGTATGGTTATGTATTTAAGGTTACGTGGTTTGTTTGTTTTGGGATTGTTTATGCAGTATCGGGTTGTGCCTAAGAATGGTGATAGTTTGTCGGTTCTTGGATTTGGATGTATGCGGTTGCCGATGCAGGGTTCTGTGGTTGATGAAAAGCGGGCGATAAGTCAGATTCGTTTTGCTATCGATAATGGGGTGAATTATGTGGATACTGCTCCTCCTTATCATGGTGGTGAGAGTGAGCGCATCTTAGGTGATGCATTGCATGGGGGTTATCGGGATAAAGTTAAGGTT
>CAZQTZ010000024.1:0-4716 GCA_964596465.1 uncultured Candidatus Bathyarchaeia archaeon
CTCAGAGACTTCTCCCAAAACAATTAGCGCTTGCTTTATTCTCCCTTCGTATTCCTCAGTTTTTTTCTTTCGTACCATGAATGTAGCCACCTACTGCATGTCGCAGTGAACCAACTTAATAAGCGTTGATGCCTATTTACTTTGGGGTCAAAAATGCAACCTAAACCAACCGATGATTACATAAAACGAATGGCTGACCTGCTTCGTCAAGGCGCAACCCTTACTGATTTAGCTTGTCCAGTCTGTTCTTCTCCTCTATTTAGACTCAAGGATGGCACTTTGTGGTGTGGTAAAGATGAAAAGAAAGTTATTATTTTAAAAGAGGGCGAAGAAGCGCCTAAACCCGCTAATAACTCTGCTATGGATACTCTTGAGGCTACTTTATTATCGAAGGTAGCAAACCTGCAGGAGAAGATTCAGAAAACCGATGATGTGGAAGAACTTGGAAAATTAACTGCTGCACTTTCAGAAATGCTAGAAAGTCTTGAGAAAATAAAACGCGTTAAGAAGAGCTAACTGGGAAATGTTCGGAGTCTATGATAATTTTCCCCCCAATATACACTTAATCGAAACATACAACTCTGCCCTCTCAAAGAAAGCCTCTCAAGAGTGCATAATCCAAACTATCCAACAAATTAACCGAAAGAACCTTACTTTCGAAGAAATAGGCAGTCCTACCATACCTAATTCAACGGTAATTCTTGAGATAGGCATTGCTGACGGGCACTCATTTACTTTTATGGATAAAGAAGAAACACAAAAAATACTGAAGCTGATTGAAAACCAATCATTCAATATTATGGACTTCTTCTGCGTGAACCGCTACTACAAAAATACTTCGCCTAAGAGGACTGCTTTAAAATTCGACTACTACATGATTCGAGTAATCTTCGGCAAGGAGCGTTTAATCGAATTTCAACTTTTCCATGAACACGGTCCTAGATACCTTTCTCCACAAGACCTTCTGTCCTTCATAGTGCGTAAAGCGCACTCTGGTTCTTCAAAAAAGATATTAAAGTTAATCAAATCTTAGGTTCGAATTTTTAAAAACGCGTTTACTACTGCAAGAACTTCTTTTGCGACCTCATTTTTAGGTTTATCGCCATTTATGCAAATCAATTCTCCCTTCTCAACAAATTTTAAGTAAATATCGCGGACTTTTCTTTGTATTTCAAGATTCTCCATGACACTCTTCTTACGTTTTAGTCGCCGTAACACAATTTCAGGTGCTACATCAATAAATATTGCCAAATCAGGCTTTCGAGAAAGCTCATTAATGGTCTCTATCCATTCTAATTTTAATCCTGCACTTCCTTGATAAGAAAGGGAGGAGTAGATATAGCGGTCGGAAACCACTAACTTACCTTCATTTAACGCAGGTTGTACCTCGTTTTCTATATGATCAATACGGTCAGCAGCAAAAAGTAATGCCTCAACAGAAACCAAGGGGCGCTTCTCACCATATAAAATCCGTTTTCTAATAAATGCTCCAATTTTACCTTGACTGGGCTCCGCGGTATATACGGCGTTGTGGCTCTCACGGAGTTTTCGAGCGAGAATTTTTGCCTGAGTGGTTTTTCCTGAGCCATCTAATCCTTCAATGACTATGAAAGCACCTTTTTTATTCACTTCAATCTCCCTAGCCTGTGTAATGGTTAAGCATTAATGAGAGACCCATAAATATAATTTGACAAAGAGGACATTGAAAAATGCCAAAAGCTTACTGGGGCGAAGTAAAGGATCCTGTTCATGGCTACGTTTACCTTACAGAAGCTGAAAAAGAAATCATAGACTCCTATCCGATGCAGAGACTTCGCAGGCTTAGACAGCTTGCGGGTTCAGAATATGTTTATCCTGGGGCAAATCACACACGTTTTGAACACTGCATAGGAGTTATGTATCTAGCTGGTAAAGTGCTAGAGAATCCATCTATTAGCCGTGTTGTTACTGACGAAGAATCAGAAATTGCCCGTATTGCCGCCTTACTACATGACGTTGGCCATGGGCCATTCTCACATGTTTTTGAGCATCTTCTAATTAGAGACTTAGATTGTACTCATGAAGACAACACAACTTGGCTTGTAGAAAAAAGTGAATTGGCTGACAAGCTCTCAAAATTGGGGTACAATCCTTCAGAGGTTGGAAAGCTTGCGGTGGGTAAACTGCATAAACCTAAAAAAGCCTTCCTAGACCAAGTGATAAGTAGTGCAGTAGATGTAGATAAGCAAGATTTCATCGTAAGAGATACCTTCCACACAGGCGCGGAGTATGGATTCATAGATGTTTTCAGACTAATCCACGCCTTAGATGTTTTAGGCGAAAATTTAGCCGTCGAAGTAGGCGCATTGTCGGCTTTAGAATCCTTCGTTATTGCCAGAATTGAGTCTTTTAAGAGCATCTATTTCCACCGTGTTGGCAGAGCTGCCCAAATCATGCTCGCAACCGCCATGGAGAAAGCTAATGAAGAACTCGGACTAACCTCGTTCAAAACTCCTGAAGAATACTTAGCTATGGACGATTATACTGTCTGGGCGGCATTAAAAAAATGTGAAAAATCACGACCCATAATCGACAATTTGGAGCGCCGTAAAATGCTAAAGTGCGCATATGAACGTACATTTTACGAAAAAGACACCATGATCTCCAACATTTTCAGTCGTGATTCCTATCGAAAACAAGTTCAAACCGAAATAGCATATATGGCAGGTGTAGAACCGGATACTGTTGTGATTGATGTACCTACTCTGCCCTCTGTTCCATATCATAATTCGGCAGTTATGGAACACATGGAAATTCCAGTTTTTAGCCGAACCCAGGCTGGCGAAAGAACCCTCTATCGATTAAGCGAAATTTCTAAGATTTTCGAAACCCTCAAAGGTTTCATCAACATCCTAAGAGTTTACACTGTGGCCGAACATCGTGAAAGCGTAGAAAAGGCAACATCAAAAGTTCTAGGAAAAATTCCTGCTACTGCAAAGATTTCTTATTAACCACCGCATATAATAATTGGCATCACATAATTCGAACTTAACCATTACTGAAAGGAATTTGGGGCGTGGAAGATGGAGAGCAATAAAAAAGATACGACTAAAAATAAAATCATTAAAGTTAAAATTAACAAGAAACCCAAAGAGCAATCGACGCTTTTCACAACCAACGAAATTAGGCGATTTGTCAACGAATTTGTTACCTCTTGGATAAGGGGCGAGATTGTTATTCGTTTTCCAACAGCAATAGAGCTTAGCAAAAAGAATCCCTTAGCTATTGCGTTTCCAACCGATCCATCGATTAGCCAAGAGCTCAAAATTAAAGAACACTACATTGATTTGCTCTCAATATGTGCTGGGATTAAACCTGCTTCGGCAGGGGAACAAGATAAGGCGATAGCAGATGTATTTCGGATGCTGCTTATGTTCCGGTCAGCTAACAGAATTGAAGGCAAAATACCTTCTACAGACCTAGAAAAAAGAGTAACAACTATAGAAGAAAAAATGCAATCAACTAGCAAACTAGTTGAGCAGATAACCGGGTTCTTATTTAAACCTAAAACAGAGACCTCTGAAGCACCTAAGTCCTAAATAGAAGGGTAAGGTTTATTCGAAGGAATTAGTATTTTGGTTGTGCTCTTCTCAAATCATGGGCTCCGGTAGTATAGTCCGGTCAAGTATTTCGGCCTTTCGAGTCGAAGACCCGGGTCCGAATCCCGGCCGGAGCACCTATTTCTCTTCCCGTAGAACAAACCAGACAGTAGATTCTAGATTTTGACTAGTTAAGATCAAAGACTCTTTTTAGCAGAGGATCAATTGTATAACGCGCCTGTAGGTTCCAATCGTCGTTAGTTATGATGTCATGGTCTCCTCTTATTTTTATGAAATGAGTTTCAACTCCTGCAGTCTGCAATTTAGAATTAAATGATTCAACAATCTGGATAGGTACAACTTCATCATAATATCCATGAACGAACACAAAAATGGGGGCATTCCCTGAAACATAGGTAGCCGGTGAGGCTTCTCTCCATAAATTAGGATTCTGCTCATAGGTAAAGTTGTCAAAAGCGCTTGTGATTATCTTATATATAGTAGACGACTTCAAATGCTCTCCGACATATTCAAAATCCGTAACTCCCGCGTAATTAATTACCAAGCAGATGTGGTTCTTAATTATTTCCTGAGGATTTGGTTCTGAAAGGAAAGACTCATTCCCTGAAAGTGTACCGACAAGTGAAACTAGTTGTCCTCCAGCGCTACACCCAAGTAAAGTTATTTTGCTTGGAATAATTCGATAGAGTTCAGCATTTTCCTTAATGAACTTAATTGCCGCAATAACATCTCGGATATTTTGTGGCCAAGCTGTGCTATTCGGAGGTGCAACAGTGTAGTCGATTGAGAAACCTGCTATTCCCCGTTTAGCATAAAGAATTGCTGAGGCGTTTAAATCGCTCCGATTGCCTTTTACCCATCCGCCAGCATGAACATATATAATCGCTGGAAAGGGGCCTTCACCATTAGGCAGATAGGCATCCATGAGATGATACGGATTAGAATCATTCAGATAACGAATGTCCTGTTGTATAGTATAATCTGTTATTTCTGGAAGTAGAGCTGATGTATTTTGATTGCTTTGTTCTTTTAAGCCTAAGAAAATAACCAAGGTTACTGTGATGACAATAAGGAAGACAGTAATGGTTGCAATGTAGCGGTGCTTCAAAGCATCTGT
>CAZQTZ010000024.1:4726-17159 GCA_964596465.1 uncultured Candidatus Bathyarchaeia archaeon
CCCCTACTCCAATAGCCCAGTGGTTTTGATTATACTTTTATTCGTTCAAGTTAAAACATTTTCTATAAACTTTTTTTCTTTAAAAAACCCGTCCAGGCGTGATATTTATTTCGATAATCCCATAGCATGAATCCAAGTGGAACGATAACGAGTAAGGCAACTATTCGAGCTACTTGGTAGATGTAGAACATTATGTCGTTAACGGCAAAACTTTCTATTCTTCCAAAAACGTAGGTTAAGATAACAAAACTGATGAAGGTTCTGATAAATAGATGAAAGCACTCCGGTCAACTATCTGTTTGCCAAGACCATGAACTGGAATTTGAATCTTTCTTAAAATCATTAAAGTTAAGAGAACTAGACTTAAAGTCAGCATTATACTGCGGCAATTGAAATAGAATTGTGCTTGTAGGGCGTTTAAGGTGGTATTGTAATTAAATAAACCGGATAGGTCAAATGAGAAGAAAATAGCGGTTGGTATAGCGAAAAAAGCCGTTTTATACGTCATTAGTTTCTCATACAGATTAAGTTTGCTGACATAGAAGCCAAAGACGAAAACTAACAGATATTGACTAAAAAGTGAATCAAACCTCAAAGGCGAGTTATAAACCCAAAGTAAAGCAGTTATTATTGCAACAGCTGAGATTATGATTAGCTGTTTTTTTGTGCTTTTAACATACTTCTCTAATACACAAGTAATTGCCATAAATAATAGTAGAAAAGGAATGAACCAAAGTGTGCTCCAGTTGTAAGCCGCATTTAGGTCAGCAAAGACATTTAGCATAGTGACCTGAGATACCACATGTATTGGTCCTACTTGTGCTCCCATCGCGGCTTCAAGAACCAAATAGAATAGGACCGCAATCACGAAAGGAACATAAAGAGTTCGGATTTTGGATTTAAAGAATGCTTTAAGGCTTTTGCCACGACTGTGAAATGAAGAGTACGCTAAGTATCCCCCAGTAAAGAAAAAAATACTCAATAAATACCATTGAATCGGATTCATTATTTTTGGATATGCAACAGCTAGATTGCTATGGAAAAAAATTAGTAAAATTAACGCAATTATTTTTAGGATTGTCAATTCAGAGATCGATTGTGAGCGGGAAGTAGCATCAACGATGCGTGATTTGTCTGAAGCCATCTAAAGTTATCCTGTTTTTACCAGCCAGATGCTAAAATAGTTATTAACTGTTTCGTCGAATTGAAAAACCACTTCTGAGACTTCTACAACAATACAGGATTCAGAAATTACTCATCATTCACTATACCTTTAATTAATACTCAAATGCAAAACCCAAAAAAAACATCAACATTAGCTGCTATAACCAACCATGGGTAATCGTTGATGGTGTGGCTATTCCTTTTTTCTGCTTCTCTTGCTTTTTCTCTTTATTCTTAAATGTATTAATCTTAACAGTGTTCCTTTCTAAGGAAACCCAATGGGAACTATTAAGATTCCGATGATAAACAAACTTGTTTACTGCCCTCTCCAAATCCTTAGCTGAAACATCAGCTGAATCTGAAACCAGCTTGTTTCGAACAGGAGTAAATGCAATCTTTAGTTTAGTATTCAAGAAAACATTCAGATGTTCTCTTTCTCCAACAAGATCTCCTAAATCCACCTGCAATTTGTGTCCAAATAGCAAAGTGTATCACCAATAATTTTTAGGCGTTTCTAGTATTAAAAATGTGTGAATAATCGATCACGGACACAATTTGTGCTTCGTTTTCTCACTGGTTTCTAAGGCTCTAGGTAAGACAACCGTCGAAGTTAACCTAAATTCCGGTGTCTTAATGTTGCCTCGGGAAAAAATACTTAACCTTTTAATAACTTGAGGTCGAAAGTGGCTTAAGCGTGGCTTGATGACTAGATATAATGCTTTGCCTCTTATTACAAAGTTTTGGCGCCCCGGCACTGATTATCAGTCAGCCATAATATGTGCAATCGAAAAGTCAGTCAAAGACGGGGATTTTATAATAGTTTCTGAAAAAGCACTTTCCACCGCCCTTGGCTATATGCTTGATGAAGACAGTTTTGTTCCAAGTTACACCGCGCGAGTTCTTTCCAATTACTGGATGCGAATAGGCTGGGGTTACTTCATAGGTTCACTTTGTGGTTTTGGGGAAAGGTTGCTATGGCGACTCCGCAATTATCCTATCGAGTCAGGTAGTAGGCATAAACAGGTAGCATTGCAACAGTCGGGATTTAAGCAGGCGCTAATGTTTGGCTCTGAGGCAGGTATTGACGGGTCTAATCTGCCTTATTCTTTGGTAAGTTTACCTCTGCCCGACGCTCCTGCGGTTTCTGAACAAATCCGCCGACACATCCGACAGAAACTTGGGAAGAAAGTTGCTGTAATTATTACAGACACCGACAAAACTTACACATTCCGAAACTTCCATTTTACTCCTAGACCCAACCCACTGAAAGGCATAGTCTCTAAGGGTAGTGTAGCATCGTATGTCTTAGGCAGAATACTAAATTTTAGAAGACGTCCGACACCGCTAGCTGTGGCAGGATGTAAAATGTCCCCTGAAATAGCATTAACAATAGCAAACGTAGCTGATCGCGCTCGCGGTCCAGGTTCAGGTGCAACTGTGTGGGATATGGCTGCAAGGTTTAAAGTAACTCCAACTGGTGTGAGTTGGGAAATGCTTGAAGCAATAAAACATAAACCGATTGTAATAGTGCGAAAAGCAAAAAATTTATAAAAAATTAATAATGAGCTGTTTTTTTAAGTTAAAATACATGCTTTAGACGTAGACCGTAATTAGTATCGAATCGTTATCTTTCAGCTTAAACGTCTCGCGCAGATAAATCGGCGCGACTACTTCTAAGATGTTTTCGGGGTACCCTTTTACCTGAGGGATTATTACTGCGCATTCTATGTCTTTAATAATTGCCTTAAAAATTGATCCGAAACAGTAGCCTTGTACTGGATCAATTTGAATTGCCGTCTTTTTGTTAAGCTTTTTTCTTTGGGCTGTTTCTTTTTCTGAGATTTTTATATTTAAGGTTCCGGGGTAGGCGGTGTAGCCAAGTTTTTCTTGTATCTGTTTTTTAACCCAAGGTAATTCAAGAAATTTTTTACCTTTGCCTTTCCCGGAGATGACAATGCCGTTAAATGTTATTTTATTCAACGGCTTCGCCTCGTTAAAATCATGGATATTATTAGATAGTTTTTTGATGTAGTGTTTATTTTTGTTCTTTGAGCCATTGTGCAACTTTTCTTAACATTTGATTAGCTGATATGTCAATGACTGGAACTATCATTTTCTCTTTAGTTTCTATAGTTGATTCATATCGGGGCATCAGCGAGTAACCGACAAATGTCCAGTAAACCTTCCCGCACTCGATGAGCATCTTTGCTACAGCCGCGTTTGATGGGGGTAATGGGAAATATAGAAAAACGACACCTTCTGCCCAGTACAGTCCTGCCAGTTTGCCTCCGGCTATCACAGATGTAAATCGTGCCATTTCGTCAGGTGTGGTGAAGCGTGTTTGTTCCATTATGACAATTTCTTTAAAAGGCTCATACTTGATGTTTATCTCGCTCTCACTTTTACTCATAAACACTCATCACTTAGTGAACTAGTTTAGTTCTGTTCCCTTTTAACCTTCTCATGGCTAGAAAAAGTTATAGCGTAGTCGCGCATTAAGGCTTGCATCAGAAATAGAAGGTTATTTGATTTGCCGGAAATTCGTGTTGCACTAATAGGCGTGGGCAATAGCGCATGTGCTCTCATCCAAGGAACTCAATATTATAAAAATGCTAAAGATGACACTACTGTTCCTGGACTTATGCACGTTAACTACGGTGGTTACCGCATAAAAGATATCAAATTTGTTGCTGCTTTTGAAGTAAACAAAAACAAAATCGGAAAGGATCTCTCCGAAGCCATTTGGGTTGAGCCTAACTGCGCAGAAAAATTCTCGGACGTTCCCAATTTAGGTGTAAAGGTTTCCCCCGCTCCAATTCTCGACGGTGTTGCCCCTCATATGAGAGAGGTCTTTAACGTATATGATGATAGCAATTATGACAAGGCAAACGTAGTTAAACTCCTTAAAGAGACAAAAACACAAGTTCTCGTAAACTATTTGCCCGTAGGAAGTCACGACGCAACCCGCTTCTATGCACAAGCAGCCATGGATGCAGGATGCGCTTTTGTCAATTGTATGCCCGAATTCATCGCTTCTGAAAAAGAATGGGCGACAAAATTCGAAAAAGCCGGTGTGCCTGTTCTCGGTGACGATATAAAAAGCCAAGTCGGAGCCACAATCCTGCACAGAAACCTTGTTCGACTTTGTCTAGACCGAGGAGTAATTGTAGATGAAACTTACCAACTTAACCTCGGTGGAGACACTGACTTCCAAAACATGACCGTTGAAAATCGTCTAAAATCAAAGCGTATCAGCAAAACTCAAGCAGTCACAAGCTTGGTCCCATATGACTTGCCGACACGTATCGGTCCTTCAGACTTTGTTCCCTTCCTTAGAAACAAAAAAATATGCTACATTTCACTTAAAGGACGTAAATTTGGCGATCGTCCAATAAACATAAGCGTTAAACTCGAAGTTGAAGACTCTCCCAACAGCGGAGGAGTAGTAATCGACCTCATCCGTGCAGCTAAAATTGCTCTTGATCGTAAAATTAAGGGTGCCCTGTTAAGCATGCCCAGCTACGCGTTCAAACATCCCCCGATACAGGTTCCGGATTCAGAAGCACGTCAAAACACCGAAGACTGGATTGCAGGCAAACGCGAACTCTAAATGGCCCTCTTTATTTTAAGCAATAAAAAGTAAATTGATTGCCCGTATATTCGGGCTTTCTTGTTTATTCTTCTAGTTCTTTTTGGATTGCATCTACTTTCTTAGCAAGCTCATTTACTGTTGATTTTATCTCTGTAAGTTCGTTAGACATTTGAATCTTGGCTTTGGTTTGTGGGCTTTCTTGTCTCATGCCTTCTAATCCAAAAGTCAGGCCAAATGATACTATGAAGGCTACTCCTACTAGGGCTATTACTATTACGTTGGTCCAAAAAGTAGCTCCTGCAACATAAAGGTACATGGCAGAGATTATGGCTATTGCTATCCAGCAGCTTGCGACTATGGCGGCTCTACTGTCCAATGCTTTCCACCTCCTTCTTTAGAATTTGTGGCGAAACGTGTATGTCAAAAGGTTTTAGTTCATAGTAGCGAAGGGCTTTTGCTTCACCTTCAGCTAGTTCTATGCGGCTTTTGACTATGCCTGCTTTTTCGAGTTTTTTGAGGTGTACCTTTGCAAGGGCTCTGCTTATGTTTAGGGAATTGGCTATTTCGTTGAGGTACATTTCTCTGTTGGTGAGTGTTATTATGATTCTTATTCTTAGTGGGTGTCCGAGGGCATCGAGCTTTTTTGCGTATTCGTTGATTTCAGGCATAGGAATTATCTCTGTATTGATTTAATTACATGTAATCAAAAAGTTACATATAAATTTATCTTCTAACCCATATCGTGAACCTTTTTAAGCTCGATACCAAACAGAATAACCCGCACAAAAGGTGCATAACCATGGTAAACATTGAAGGTTACGAAGTTCCTGAAGGTCTCTATTACTCAACAGATTTCATCTGGGCTAAAACTGAAGGGGATAAAGTCCGCATTGGCTTTACCGATTTTGCCCAGAAACGACTAAAAGAAATCGTATACACCGAAATACAAGATATAGGCACTAAAATAAAACAGGGCGAATCATGCGGCACCGTAGAATCAGTTAAAGCCGTTTCTGATGTCATAGCTCCTATAAGCGGAACAATTGAAGAAGTCAATCAAGAAGTGCTATCAAAACCCGAGCTCCTAAATGATGACCCCTACAACACAGGTTGGATTCTAATTCTTAAACCTGAAAATCTGCAAGCCGAATTGCCCAATCTTATGGATTTCGAAAAAGCAGTTGAGTGGCACAAACAGCAAGCGGAATCGAAGTGAAGGCACTGCATGCCTACCCGCATAGTAATTATTGGAGCAAGCGCTGCAGGCGTAGATGCCGCTTCAGCAGCTAGGAAAAAAGATCGGTCAGCAGAAATAACTCTGATAACCCAGGAAAAAAACGCAGGTTACTCCCGATGCGGTTTGCCTTTTGTAATAGGAGGGCAAATTCCCTCTTTTAAGAATCTGATTGTTTATCCCCCAGCATATTTTCAGATGCTAAAATTGAACCTTAAAACTGAAACTTCAGTTGAGACAATAAACATCAAAGATAAGACTGTTACTTTTATCGGATCTGGAACCTTTGAAACAATACCCTATGATAAACTCATTATTGCAACTGGCGCCTATGCGTTTATGCCTCCTATAAATGGAAACGAAACCCCTGGTCTCTTCTCTTTACGCACCATAGAGGATGGTCAAAAAATAGATCAGGCTATCAAGGATGGCGCAAAAAATGCAATCATAATGGGCGCTGGTTTAATCGGGCTTGAAACTGGAGTTGCCTTTATTGAACGCGGTTTACAGGTGACTGTAGTCGAAATGCTTTCTCAAATTCTGCCAATGATGCTTGATGCGGACATAGCAAAACATGTTCAAGATTACCTCTCTAAGATGGGTTTGCATATTTTAACTGGAAAAACTGTTGAAAAAATAGTCGGCGAAGAAAACGCAACAGGTATCCTCGCAGGTGGGGAAGAGATGACAGCTGACATAATTATGAATGCTTTTGGAGTGCGAGCAAACACTACTCTTGCGGCTCAATTTGGATTACCGTTAGGTGAATCTAAGGGCATAAAAACAAATGCGCGTATGGAAACAGCAGTAAAAGACATATATGCAGTTGGTGATTGTGCAGAAACCGTAAACTTCATCACAAAAAAGCCCATTTGCGCGCAATTAGGAACCGTGGCAGTCAAACAAGGAAAAGTTGCTGGTACAAACGCAGCAGGAGGAAACACTGAATATTATGGTGCTATAGGGTCAGCTGTGACCAAACTCTTTGATATGCAAATCGGAGTAACTGGATTAACTGAAGCAGCAGCCCAGAAAGCCCAGATCGAAGTAATCGCGGCAACTGTTAGTTCTAAAACTAGAGCTGAATACTACCCTGGTGCACTGCCAATAAAAATTAAACTGATTGTTCGAAGAGATATGCAAGAAATCATAGGCGCACAGATAATTAGCGGTGAAGAAGTTACGCAACGTATAAATGCGCTATCTTTTGCCATACAAAAACACATGACCGTAAAAGAGCTAGCAAAAGCTGACACTGCATACGCTCCTCCCTTGAATGAAACCTGGGAACCTATGATTACTGCGGCGGAACTGATCCTCATGAAAATGCGGTAACATTTCCTTTCTAAATTTCAAATAGGCATTTTATTCCGCTACTTTTTCAGACTCTCAGAAGAAGAGTCTTTTTTTAAAAGTTACACAAATAGTTGTATCTGAAAGTGTATATGGATAATTTTGTAAGAAAATTATTTAAGCTATAGTCAAAGAAAGATAGCTCCAAAGAAAAATGACATGGGTGATTTTGAGTGACGATTAAGGTAGGAATTAACGGATTTGGTAGAATAGGAAGACTTCTCTATAGAGCCGCTATAGAAAAAAAAGCGGATATAGACTTTGTCGCCATTAACGACCTTGCCGATGCAAAAACCAACGCACATCTTCTCAAATATGACTCAGTACACGGCAAATTCAACGGCACAGTTGAAGTTAAAGGCGATTCACTTATCATTAACGGCAAACCTTTGAAGGTTTTAGCACAAAAAGACCCTGCTGCTCTACCTTGGAAAGACCTAGGCGTATTTTTAGCGGTAGAATCAACAGGTCTATTTACTAACCGGGAAGGTGCTAGCAAACACCTAGCGGCAGGTGCAAAGAAGGTATTAATTTCCGCTCCAGCGGAAAATCCAGATGCGACTTTTGTTTTAGGTGTAAACGAAAAAAACTACGATCCAGCTAAGCATAATATAATCTCAAATGCATCCTGCACTACCAACTGTCTTGCGCCAGTGAGCAAAGTTTTAGATGAAAATTTTGGGCTAGAAAAAGCTTTCATGACTACTGTTCATAGCTACACTAACGATCAAAAAGTTCAAGACCTCGTGCATAAGGACCTCCGACGTGCACGTGCGGCTGGCCTAAATATTATACCAACAAGTACTGGTGCAGCAAAAGCAATCGGTTTAGTTCTACCTTCCTGTAGCGGTAAAATGAACGGGTTATCCTTACGTGTCCCTACCCCTGATGTTTCATTAGTCGATTTGACTGCGGTTCTTAGCAAAAACGTAACTAAAGACGATATTAATGCAGCATTCAAGAAAGCCGCGTCAAAATCGATGAAAGGCATAATTGAATACACCGAAGATCCTATTGTCTCAAGTGATGTTCTTCATAATCCATACTCAGCAGTCTTTGATGCCCAAGCAACTATGGTTCTAGGTGATAAAAGCAACTTCGCAAAAGTGTTCGCATGGTATGACAATGAATGGGGCTTTAGCTGTCGCATGGTTGAGCTAATCGAATTGATTGGCAAGAAGGCAAAGCTCTGATTTCAATCTCAAACCTTAAAAACAAAACCAACCTTTCTTTTTTTAGTTAACTGGAGAAATGGTGAATTGGCAAAATACCAAACACTAGACGATGTTAACGTAGATGGTAAAGTCATTCTCGTACGTGTCGATTTTAATAGCGAAATCAATCCTGCAACAAAAAAAGTTGCTAGTGATGTTAGAATTCGCGCTCATGCGGAATCAACAATAAAAGAACTCGCCGATAAAAAAGCAAAAGTTGTAATTCTCGCCCATCAAGGAAGAAGGGGTGATCCAGATTTTACATCCCTTAAAGAACACGCTGACATTTTAAACAAGATTCTAAGCACTGACGTACAATTTGTTGACGATGTATATGGGGAAAGGGCAAAAATTGCCATAAAAAATCTGAAATCTGGCCAGATCCTGGTTCTGGATAATGTTCGTATGTTCCCTCAGGAAACTAAAGAAGGTACACCAGAGCAGCATGCGAAAACTGAGCTGGTTCAGAATTTGGCGCCTTTAGCTGATTTGTTTGTTAATGATGCTTTCGCTGCGGCGCATCGTGCACATGTCTCTATGGTGGGCTTTACGGCAGTTTTACCAAGTGCTGCTGGTAGAGTTATGGAACGAGAACTCGTTTCATTAAGCAAAGCGCTTGAGAATCCTGAACATCCATGCGTATATATTATGGGCGGTGGAAAAGCCGATGATGCCCTTGAAATCTCCAAATATGTAATAAATAACAAAATAGCCGATTATATCCTTACCGGAGGCGTTGTGGCACAAATTTTTCTCGCCGCCAAAGGTTATAATTTAGGTAAACCCAATAAAGATTTAATCGCAAAGAAAGGCCTTACAGGTTTTATTCCTGGAATTAAAGCTCTCATCAACCAATATCCGGAAAAATTTTTAGTACCTATCGATTTGGCGATAAATTTAGATGAAAAACGTAAAGAAATCCGAACTGATGATTTACCCACCGAATATCCCATTTTCGATATTGGATCAAAAACAACAGAAATATACGGAAAACTCATCACCTCAGCTAAATCTGTTGTAGTCAGTGGTCCTATGGGCGTGTATGAAAACAAAGAATTCGCAACTGGCACAAAAAAAGTTTTCAAATCAGTAGCGGACTGCTGTGCTTTTAGCTTAGCAGGCGGGGGTCATACTATATCCGCATTACAAGGATTCGGGTTATCAAGTAAAATCAGTTATGTAAGTACTGCTGGTGGTGCCTTAGTGGAATTCTTAATGGGCAAAAAATTACCCGGCGTTGTAGCTTTAGAGAACTCGGCGAAAAAGAAAATAATCTAATTTTTTTATTATTTTTTCTGCATCTAAGGCCCGCATAAATTTTTTTGTGTTTTAGCAGTTAATCTTGACGGCAAATTAGAAATAAACCCTTACGTGTTATCTAGATGTGTACAAGAGGGACGATTGTTGACTGACGTTGTATTTGTATTCGAAGTCCATCAACCTCATAGGCTTCGTAAGAATCTGTTTTGGGAGAACAAGGTTTTCAAACGTGTTAAGAAGAAGGATTTGTTTAACTATTATTTTGATAACGAAATTGACCGCGATATTTTTGAGCGCGCCGCAAAGAAATGTTATTTCCCAACTAACCAAATTTTACTTGATCAGATTGATGCCCATCATCGAGAAGACCGGCAAGTCAAGGTATCCTTTAGTCTCTCAGGGGTCTTTCTAGAACAATGCGAACGATTTAACCCCGATTTGCTGGATACTTTTAAGCAATTGGCTCAAACTAATTGTGTAGAATTTCTAGATCAGACGTATTATCACTCTATTGCTAGTCTTTATCGCGAAAAAGATGAGTTTCTTAAACAAGTAATTATGCATCGTGATTTAATTAAAAGCGTGTTGGGATTCACACCAAAAGTTTTCGAAAACACTGAGCTACTTTATAATAACACTATTGCCAAGTTAATTGAAAACCTTGGTTACAAAGGCATTTACACTGAGGGCGTTGAAAAGATATTAGGTGAAAAGTCCCCGAATTTCCTTTACACCCCTAAAGGAACAAAAAAAATTCGTTTGTTGCTGCGAAACTATAAGCTTACTGATGATGTTGGATTCCGTTTTAGTGCACGATGGTGGAATGAATGGCCTCTTACAGCCGAGAAATATGCACATTGGATAGCTGACACGCAAGGGCAAGTCATAAATATTTTCCCTGATTACGAAACATTTGGAGAACATCACTGGCCTGAAACTGGTATTCATGATTTTCTTAGACACTTACCAGATGAATTACTGAAATGGCCTCACCTGCGCATGGCTACTCCCTCGGAGGTTATAGAAAAATATCCGTCTTCAGGCGAGGTAGATGTTCATGAGAGTGGCGGAACAGTTTCTTGGGCAGATGTTGAACGCGACAGCAGCGGTTGGCTAGGTAATCCAATGCAATGGGCATATTACAACAACTTGCAGAGACTCGAACCATTAATCCACGAAGCGCAAGATTCAGAATTTTTAAGGTTATGGCGATATTTTCAAACAAGCGACCACCTTTACTATATGTTTGCCGCAGGTGGAGGCCCGGGTGAAGTTCACTCATATTTTAGTCCCTTTGAATCCCCCGTAAATGCCTTCATAGCCGCAGAAATGTCCCTTTACGATTTTGAAAACCGTGTCAGAACTGCAATTTTAACAGCCAACGAGCCTTTCCTCTTTTATACTGGACCTGGAAAAGAAAACTTTACAGGTATTACGGCATGGAGCCTGAAAGGCTTCTTGGAAGCACTAAAAATTGTTGACGCTAAAGCTATTGAATTCCATACCAATCGAGGAGATTTCAAGAATTGGGCTGAGCATTCTCTCCAAGATAAGACTCTGCAGCTACAGCTAGAAACAATAAAAAAGTTGAAGTTGAAAGGCTCAACTCTCAAAAAGAAAATATTATCAGTGGTTAAGAAACGGTTCAATGAAGTTAGCGAACAAGTTCAAGTGGCAACTGGGCTATTTTGATTCAGCTTTGAATGCACATGCCTTTATTAGGTCCAAATCCTGAAGTATTAGTTGGCTGTGAAGGGGCAATCAAATGAGAGATGAACTTCCATTTCCCGATCAGGTTTTGCAAACGTTACATAATCTATGCGCCACTGCAGCTGATTTAGCACGTAGAGGCGAAGAGGTCGCGCGAATCGTTCAGCATGACGAAAACGAGATTGAGAGTATCCTTGATCACTACAAAACCGAGGGATTCGCAGAGAGCTTCTTTGATAACGAAGGAAAGAAACGTTACTATCTCACTGGACGAGGAATAATTAAAGTCTGCTCACTTTTTACGTAGTGAAAAATGATGCGCATTATCCTTCTTTCTTGGGAATATCCTCCTAGAATAATTGGGTATCTTGCAGAGTATGTTAACGCTTTAGCTGTTCAACTTGTAAAAAACAAGATTGAGACCTACGTTGTTACATATAACGACTCCATGACTGGTATGATCCAAGATGCCAACGGTATAACCGTTTTTAGAGTTTCAAATCCTGTTCGAACTCACATAGGAGTTTTAACTTGGGATTTAACATTAAATCCTGAGATTGAGCGTGCAGTAGCAACTATCTATTATCAGCAAGGAAGGCACATCGATCTAATCGATGTCCATGATTGGCATTTCATACCTGCCGCAGTTACCTTAAAAAATGCTTTGGGTATACCCTTTGTGTATTCAGTGGATAGCTTAGAAGATCATCGTTCTCCTGGTACAAACACAGCTTTCAATATGGCTATACGGGGGATCGAATGGTTAGGGTTCTATGAAGCTGAACAAATAACAGCGAAATCAGATTGGATGCAAAATGAGATAACTCGAATATATCAAGTTCCTAAAGAAAAAATAACCGTAACTTCTCCATCCTCTGACTCGTGGGTAGCTACCATCTTAGGGGT
>CAZQTZ010000025.1:0-13768 GCA_964596465.1 uncultured Candidatus Bathyarchaeia archaeon
TTTTAAGAATAATGAATAGAGGATTTCTAGACTCCATTTTTGGAATAGAACATTGAAAGTCTCTTCTAGGCTTTCGAGGTCCTCTTTGAGCTCTTTGGGATTTATGCCTTGCTTTTCGATTATTTGCACAAGAGTGTCTTCTATACCTTTTAGGGTTTGTTCTAAGCGGGCTTCGATGAGTTTACGTAATTCAGTACTTAGGGTTATTTGAGTTGCCATGGATTTACACTCGGTGTGGTTTGACTTACTTACGGGTTTATAAGTGGTTTACTATTACAACTAAGTATAAATAATATATCATTTATCGAAGGGATTTCAAGTATGACTTGGACAATAAACAATAATCTATGTCTACGATGCGGGGGCTGTGTCTCTGTCTGCCCAGTTGCTGCTTTAGATTTAAAAGACAACATTATTCACAACGAGAAACTTTGCACTTTATGCGGTATTTGCGAAAAAGGCTGTCCAGTAGAAGCCATAAAGGTGACTAAATCATGAATGATGTAATAGTTATTGGTGCAGGACCGGCGGGAACAGCCTGTGCAAAGAAACTTTCAGAAAACGGTTATTCTGTTAGGGTTTTTGATAAAAGAGCGGAGATTGGCTCGCCAAAACGTTGCGGTGAAGGAATCAGTGAAGCTTCCCAGAGCTTAATTGGCAAAATACCTGATCGGTGTATTGCCCAAAAAATTAAGGGAGCTCGACTTTACGCCCCTGATGGCCGATATTTAGATGCTATTCTGAAGGAAGGGGGATTTGTCCTAGAACGTAAAGTCTTTGATAAATGGCTATGTGAAGAAGCCGTTAAAGCAGGTGCTTCAATACAAGCCAATACGTTCGTTTCAGGATTTCTTAAAGATGAAAAGGGCTATTTTACTGGTGTTAAAGCAGAATTCTTGGGTAACGAGTTTGAAGAGAAAGCCAGAGTGGTGGTTTGTGCTGCGGGGGCTGAATCACCACTACGCACACAAGCCTTAGGGGTTTATTCAAAATTAAATCTCATTGATAGCTGTATACAATATGAAATGACCAATGTCGACATGGCTTCGGATCTTATCCACATATACCTCTCTAGTGTTCTAGCCCCCAGAGGATACGTTTGGGTTTTTCCTAAAGGAGAGCACCGCGCCAATGTAGGCTTAGGAATTGTTCCACAAAAAGAGAAACCAAGCTTCTATATGGCCAAATTCATGGCAGCTCACCCGGAAATCAGCAAAGGCTCCATCTTAGAGGTAAACGCAGGATGTGTTCCCGTCGGAGGGATGGTGAAAGATATGGTGGCAAATGGCTTTGTACTCTGCGGAGAAGGCGCCAATCATGTGAATCCGATTCACGGTGGAGGGATTAAAGAAGCTATAATCTCTGGACAAATGGCAGCTGATGTCATAAGTCAATGCCTCAAAAAAGGCGACGTCTCTAAAAAAGCCTTGAGCAAATTTAATGATGATTGGTGGGAACAAAGAGGAGAGCACCTTAAAAAAGTGGAGAAATTACGAGAAACACTTGAGAAAATTTCAGATGAAGACCTAAACGACTTGGTAGATGCTCTTAAGCCAGAGGATATAATCGAATTTGCCCGAGGCGCAAAACTGTCAGTGTTAGCAAAAGTCCTAATGAGAAAGCCAAAACTTGTAGCAATTTCAAGACATCTGCTCTAAGCAGACTCCTGCTTTCTTTAAATTTAGCCTTTAATTCATTTTTTTAAATTAAAAATTAGTCGTAAAAATTGCTGGTTTTCGAAACTTAGTTCAAATTTATAAACCCTAAATGGATTTGAAAAAATATGAGTTTGAGTTTCGAAATGAAAAGCAACCTAAACGATAAGGCTGTTGATGAATTCTTAAACAGCCAAACAAAAGAAGGCACTTTCAAAAGCTACAAAACTGTGATGGAACAGTATCTCAAATTTACTGGTAAAACAGGGCAACAACTTTTAGACATCAAGCGAAACGATAAAGATTTTGCAGTCGAAAATTCGATGCTTGACTAACAATTAGTACAGCAAAACAAATATTTAGTCAAGAAACCTACACAAAAACGCCTTTTAGGCAGGTTGAACTATTAGTGAAATGATGCCTATGAATAAGAAAACATTCATAGCTGTAATAGTAATTTTCGCACTTCTGATTTCACTCGAAGCCAGAGTACTAGGTGTTGCGGCTCAGTCTTCGGGGAGCATTTTCATAAACCCAGATGGCTCCGTAACGGGAACAGATAATATCCAACGCAACGGAGACGTATACACTCTTACTGGAAATATTTCTGGCTGTATACAGGTTCAAAAGAGTTATATTGTAATTGACGGAGCAGGCTACACTGTTAATGGAAATGGTGCACGGAGTATTGGCGTGGACCTTGGAAATGGGGTTGGACAAGACCCTTCACGCACACGAATTAACAATGTAACCGTAACCAAACTGAGAATCATAAACTGCACAGAAGGCATAGGCAGCGAAAACAGTAACAACAACACTTTCATAGGCAATTATATTGAAGCCTGCGAAACAGGTTTTTGGATAATAGGCAGCAGCAACAATACCCTCAGGTATAACACAGTTAAGGACTGCGTAACTGGTATCTCCATAAACTACGCTGGTAAGAGTGTAATCGTGGAAAATAATATCATAAATAATAGTCTGTTGGTTTGGCTTTCCACGGAGCCTTTTGTTGATGGAAACTATTGGAGCGACTATCAAACAAAGTATCCGAATGCAAAGCAAATAGAAAAGTCAGGGCTTCCCAATCTTGTTTGGGATATACCTTACAATTACGGTGGAAATTTAGGAAACTACACAGACAACCACCCACTAATTGAGCCAGTTGTAGTTCCAGCTTTTCCAATTCCAAACTACTCTGCTTCACCTTCGCACCCTTCAAGTTCCACTCCTTCAGCTTTACCTACACAAACGTTAACTCCTTCACCTTCTGTTCCAGAGTTTCCAACATGGATAATTCTATCATTGGTTTTGGCAGCAACCTTACTTATGGTTGCATTTGTTAACAAAGGTAGAAAGATCAATAGAAGTTAATTCCACTATTCTTTTTAAGAAACTTGAGAGTAACGGCCTATTGGGTTTAAACTAAGAAAGCAGAAAGTCTCAATTATTGCGATAAAATTAAAAAACAAAGTAAGGAAGGCTTGTTAGGCGACTTCCTTAATTGATTGGCTAATTAATTTGTGTTGTTTTCTGATAAAAGATTGAGTGCACGTAAGATTTTTTTGAATTCTTCTTCTTTAAGTGAAGCGCGTCTGCCGTTAGCGTAGATTTCTTTTACTTTGTTGACGACGATTGATACAGTATCTTCGCTGGGTTCTTTTTCTGTGAATTCGGCAATTTTGTGTTTGATTATGCCTTTTCCTGATTGTTTTCCGATTGTGAGACGCCTGGTGTTCCCTACAAGCTCTGGCGGATAAGGTTCATATGTCCATGCGTTACTTAGAACACCATGTGTGTGAATACCTGATTCATGAGCAAATCCATAATCACCGACAATTGCTTTGTTAGGAGGAACAACAAATCCAGTAGCTTTGCCTATGAAGTCAGCAACTTTTTTCATCGCCGGGGTTTTACCTTCAAATTTCTTGATTCCATAATGTAAGTGCAGATTTAGTATGATTTTTTCTGTTTCAGCGTTTCCGGCACGTTCGCCAATACCTAGAAAGGTTGAGCTGACGTAGATTTTATCCCATATGCCCGATGCTGCACGAATAGCCGCCATTGTATTAGAAATAGCATTTCCAAAGTCATCATGAGCGTGCATTTCTACTGCTTTAATGCGAGTTTCTTTTTTGATTGCTTTTATTTTTGCTGGAACACCAAGAGGCAAAGGCGCATCTATTTCTGGAAGACCAATGCCAACAGTGTCGCATACTCTGTAGCATTCTGCACCTGCATCAGCGATAGCGTTGATGAATTTTTTTTCAAAATTCCAGTCTGCTCGTGTGCTATCTTCGCCGTGGACAAATGTTCGTAAGCCGTGAGTTTTAGCTGCATATTCAACTACATCTACAACATTAGCCAAGAGTTGATCAGCTGTCTTGTCAGGCCATTTAGCCTCGAAATGTATGAATGAGACAGGATGAGAAATACCTACTTCTTGGAATCCTAAATCGATTGCATTATCAATATCTTCTTTCACAGCTCTACACCAAGCAGCTATTCTGCAGTCAAGTTTCATTTTGTGGATGAGTTTTGCTGCTTTTTTGTCAGGTTCTTGGTAGTGGAACATTTCTATGCGTTCGGATCCGATGCTGCAGAGAAGTTGAGCTATTTTTGCAGCATCTTTTGGTCCGACTGCTAAACCAGGCATTTGAATTCCATCACGTAGGGTAGTATCATCTATAATTGGGTCCGTTTTTAACGGAGGCATTTTGAAGTAGAAATCTTCCAACTTCATTGTATAACGACTCGAGAGTTTTATTGTTTTTACCTTTGAAAGGCAATGCAAACACAAGTATACGGGTCTTTGATAAAGGTTTCTCAATATGAATTACAAATTTGTTCAATAATAATATGAGACTATAGCGCAATGATACTTTACAAAAGACAATTATTAACTTTACACATCTAAAGAGAAAGAGAAAGGGGATTGAGCTAAAGCTGCTTACATAACGCTTTGATTGTGCCTGAAACAGCTAAAACGTGAACTGCGGCTTCCTTTCCCAAAATTGAGGTTATAGTAGCTATAGAAGCGCGGAAATTATTAATCACCAACAAATTTACTCTAACTATTGCTAATTTGCGTTTGACATCAAAATTAATCAGCATCAGATTTGCCAAACTGGCGCCATATTCACCATACATTTGTGTTAAGGCACCCCATATTGCATCCATAAACTCTTTCTCAGAAGGTAATTCAGCAATATCCAGCTGTAATGCTAAGTATCGTCGCTTTAGTCGCTTCAACAATCCTCACCTTGCTTGATAACTCGTATTCCGGGAGCTACAAATTCACTACTTAATTTCTGCCGATTCCTCATCACGAGTTTAACACCATTCACTGACACTGCATTCAACGCAGAATCATTTTCTAATCCAAAGAGAGAGGACAGTTGTGCCATTTCCCGGGGTTTTCGTAAAAGCATAGATTCCGATGAGCCACTAGAAACTACAACGGGCAAGTTAAAATCTGATGCAACTCTAATTTCTCTACGCAAACAGGCTAAGAAACGTATTCGTTGAGGACCTTTAAGCAGCAATAAAGGCTTAATATCTACTTCTAAGGTTGCAAAGCTGTTATGTGCTAATTCGGCTTCAGCGGAATCAAAGAATCGTTTATGATAATCTAGCTGGGGAAAATTTAACAAATCTACTCGGCGGTCTTTTGCGGCATATCTTGCTATGTCTTTTGTTTCACACATTACACAGATAATTTCAAAGCGTCTTCGAAGGCGTCGAAGTAACCCAGCGAGCTCGTTTTGCGATCTTGGACGAATATCTACTCTCGAGATAAAATCCAATCCAGCAACCTTGCACATCTCTCGAACCTGAGAGACTTGCTCGAGTGTTGTCTGAGTAGATAAGGGTATCCCGACCAGGCTGTAACCTAAAATCGCGATTTTGTTTAGAACCGATTGAGTAACTAATTGATTGGCAGGATTGATAGTTATATGCAAATCACAGAAGATGCGCTTCATGGAAGTACGCCTGCTTTTCTGCAGATATCTTCAATCTCCTCAGGCGTTCGATTCTTAAAATGAATTTTGAAATGAATCGGGTCAATAGAACTTAGTTTTAATTGTCCCAAGTAGGAACTTTGTTTATCGAATCGCAGAAATAAACTACGTTTCTCAATGTGTATTTTTAATTCTTCATTAAGTGCTTCTTTGTCAAGGGAGGTTAAAGAGGCGCCTATTTTTTCTAGTGCTGAGAGTAAGATTTTTCGGTCTTCAAGCTTCGCTTCAACTAATATTATTGGGTTACCATGATGACCTTCTAGATTTGACTTTGAGAAAATAATGTCTTGTGATAGGGATTCAGGTAAAGTGTTTCGTACGGCTGTTTGTACTTTCTCGATATCCTCAGTCGCATGGCTAAAAACACGAATTTCTATATAGGCTATAGGAAATTTTGAAGGTTTAGAAGACAAATGGGGGCACCGCCATTTTGTATTGGGCGGTCTTACTTTTTAGGTTTTTTTGTTTCAGCTGATGCTTTAGGTTTAATTTTTACAGGCGTATTTTTGATATGTGATTTTATGTTTGCAACGTTTTCATCGTGGCATGTTTTACGTTTACGATCTATTGGAATACGAAGGCTGCGTGCGTCTGCGGCGTTTAGACCTGCTTCTTTGATTTCATCTGGACTGAAGCCTTTACCGCTTCTTTTACTGCCGTTAGTTTTGATTATTATAGGTTTGATATGGTGCATTTTAAGAGTGCACTCCTGTATTACCAAATGAGCGGCTAGGACGTGCTCTTTCAGAGCCTATACCTCTATGGTGTAAGCCCCTTACATTTTTACCTGCACTAGTTAAACTTCGTAAAGCTCGTTTGCGATGTTGTTTTTCGGTTATCCAGCCGATATCTTTGTCTGCCTTGATTACAGGATGACTTGTATCTACCAAGATGACTTCGAACCATTTGCTGCGTCCGTCTTCGCCTACCCAGTAACTATTGAGTACTTCTGTGTTTGGGAATTTACGTGCTGCACGTTCTTCAGCAATTAGACGCAGGCTTTTTGCGGGTTTGAATTTTTTAACACCCATACGTTTTGGTCTGCGTCCTGAAACTGGACGTAATTTTCGAAGGTTACCTCTTCGGACCTTTACTCGTGCAATTATGAAGCCTTGTTTAGCTTTATAACCTAGTTTCCGTGCGCGATCAAGCCTTAGAGGTCTTTCGACGCGGTTCACGGTTGGTTCTTTACGCCATTGGACTAATCGCTGGCGCATAATTTCTTCAACGAAACTTTTTTCGGGTTTTGCCCATTCTGCTGCAATATATTTGTATGCCATTTAATTCACCATTTTTTGTGTTTGCTGTTTTACGGTTCAGCCCGAAGGCCACATCCCAGCGGACACTGTGATCCGCTAACAAAGTGTGAATCTACAATTTGCTGCTTAAAAATAAACCTTTCCGGATTAGAAATCGATTATGATTACCGTATAACAGCAGTTCCGGTATCGGGTAACTAAAAGAAATAGAAGGGATTAGGTTGGTTTGATGAATTTTTCTTTTGGAGCGCCACAGATGGGGCATTTATCAGGGGCTTCTCCTTCAACTGTGTTTCCGCATACACTACATACGTAGTATTCGACTTTGGGTAATTCCTTCTTTTCTTTTAACGCTACCAAAGCGTTCTGGAATAGCTTAGAGTGGATTTGTTCTACTTTGTTAGCAATATCAAAACTCCATTCGGCTTGTTTGCTTTTTTCTTCTTTTGCAGTAGCGATAAAGCCCGGGTACATTTCTTTGAATTCGTATGTTTCTCCACTGACAGCATCGTCTAAGTTTTCGAGTGTTGATTTTACGTTGCCAGAAATTTTTAAATGATTAAGCGCATGAACTGTTTCGGCTTCAGCTGCAGCCTTAAAGAGTTTAGCTACTTGGATATAGCCTTCAGCTTCAGCTTGCCTAGCAAAGGCTAAGTATTTTCGGTTAGCTTGAGATTCACCAGCAAATGCAACCATTAGATTCTTGTCAGTTTTGTTCATAACAAATTCTCCGTAAATTAGTAACCTTAGCAGTCGTTTATAAGGTATGCTGATAAAGCCAGGGTCATTTTAGATTTGGGCCTTAAAGTAAAGTATATTAGTTGTAGATTACTCTGAAACAGTAATTGATTTTTGGTGAATAAATATGGAACACCTTTCGATTAGTAAAACCGGAGGAGTAAAATCGGTAAGCCTTCCAAAATTACCTTATGACTATACAGCTCTATCGCCTCATATGTCAGAGGACCAGCTTAAACTACACCATGACAAACATCATTTGGCATATGTTAATGGAGCAAATGCAATATTTGATAAACTAGATAAAGCCCGAAAGGAAAGCTTAGATTTAGATATGAAAGCTACTCTTAAAGAACTGTCTTTTCATATTGGCGGGCACATTTTACACAGTACCTTCTGGGATAATATGGCACCAACAGGCAAGGGTGGAGGAAAACCAGGTGGAGCTATTGGCGATGCTATTAATACTGAGTTTGGAAATTTTGAAAGGTTCAAGAAAGAATTTACTCAAGCCGCCACAAGCGTTGAAGGATCTGGTTGGGCAGTACTTGCCAAACATCCGTGCATTGATAGGCTGCTAATTATGCAGGTCGAAAAACATAACGTGAATGTCTATCCATCACTTCAGTTGCTGATGGTTTTGGATGTTTGGGAACATGCATATTATGTTGATTACAAGAATGATCGCGCCAAATTCGTTGAGGCTTTCTGGAATGTAGTCAACTGGGATTATGTTAATAAAATCTATTCAAAATAGAATAGCAATTCCTTTTTCTTATTTTTTTAGTGCCCCATTTTTGATATTGCAGATTAAAAAAGAAAATAGTGGGGGAAATGCTTAATTTTTTATGGGGGTGTAATTTTTATAGCTTGAGTGGGACATTGGGTTTCGCATGCTAAGCATTGGATGCATTCTGCTTCTCTGACGGGATCTGATTTTTTTTCTGAAAGGGGATTTCCTGGTGCTTCTCCCCACTCGTATAATGATACAGGGCAGACATCGATACAGACTCCGTCGCCTGTGCACACATCCCAGTCAACGGCAACATTTGTTCCGTGAATACCCATCTTGTTAGATGGTTCTATTGGGCCCCAGACTTTGTGACCTTTGTGTTCGCCGATGACTTGTCGTTTGGATTGAAAATCAGAATCAATTGGCAAAAACTTCACCACCATACCTTGGATAAACGAAAATATTAAGCCTTTCTGCTTTTGATTTTAAGCAAAGCGTTTTGTGTGCGGATGGGTACTATAGACTGATTAGGTATGTCAAGGTATTTTATGCCTAAAGGAATGAGAGCAGCTAGGCTTGAAGAACGTAAAGAATTTTATCTGAAGGAATTTAGTTTAGAGAAGGTATCTGATTGGCTAAAGATACGTTCGGATAAAGTAAAGTTTGCGGTTATTATTGGCAAGCATACAGGGATTTTTCCTTTTGAGTACCGAGAAGACGCTGATACAAAAATCATTATTGATGAATACAATAATCTTGTAGATGTACGAAATCAGATTGTAGAATTCCTACCTGAAGCGGTTTATTATGATCGAACTATCTATGATTTGAATGACAGAATTTTGGGCCAGGAATTGGCGTTTGATTTGGATCCAGAGAATATTGTCTGTCCCGTTCACGGTACTCTAGCTGATAGAATCAAAAGAGGCCAAGGATTGAGTTTTTGCACAACTGAGTTAGAATTAGCTAAGGATCAAACTGTTCGTTTGTATGAATATTTGGAACAGCAGTTTTCAGAGTTGCATGTTGTTTATTCGGGCAGAGGTTTTCACATCCATGTTTTCGACCCTAAAACGTATGTAATAAGTAAGAAGCAAAGAAGGCTATTGGCTAAAAAAGTCAAGGAAAAGGGTTTCAGTATAGATGAGTGGGTTACTACTGGAGAAATGCCTCTAATACGATTGCCGTATAGTCTGCATGGTATGGTTTCTAGAATTGTATTGCCTTTGGAGAAAAAAGAGATTGCAGAATTTAATCCGATTAATGATGTGCGGAGCATTCCTGTTTTTTTAAAGAGTGAATTATCTACTTCTTTTTAACTTCAGAAGCTTTCTTGACTTTCTTTGTGTAATATTCTTTTTTCTTTTTCGCTTCCTCTGCTGTGGGCTTACTTAATTTTGGCAAAAACTCACCCAAATTAAGTATTGTTTGAAGTAAATAAAAAATTTCCGCATTCAAAAAAAGCAAAATCGGCACATTCAAAGCGCTTTTAGGATTAACTAAAAAGTTATATTGTTCTTAAAATAATGGGTACTTGGGATTTATTATGAATATTTCTAAGGTTGCAGGTAACAATAGTACACATAAAGTTCTCATGTATGCGCTTAGCACTTGCGTTTGGTGCAAGATGACTAAACAGTTTTTGAAAGATAATGATGTGGCATATGAATACGTTGATGTTGATCTAGAAGATGACGAGGACAGAGATAAGATACGAGAGGATATTCTTATGAAAGGAGGAGAGCTGAGTTATCCTACAACCATTATTGATGATAAAAAGGTAATTTCAGGATTTCGTAAGGACCTACTTAAGGAGGCTTTGGGGTTATGATAACTCTTGAGCAAGTACTTAGAAGAGTTGAGATGGACGCAAAAACTTCTGGATGCTACTTAATTCCGGATAAGGACCTTCTTGAAGCGTTTCTAGAAGGATTAAAAGCAAACGAAGAGCGGTACGGTTACCCCTCATGCCCGTGCCGTCTTGCTTCTGGAAATCTTGAGTACGATAGGGACATAATTTGTCCATGTGATTATCGAGATCCCGATATAGCAGAATATGGAACATGCTACTGCAGACTTTTTGTAAATAAAGAAATTTATGAAGGAAAAAAAGAACTGCCTACCTTGCCTGAACGAAGACCAATGGAGAAACAGATGAGAGCATTCCAAACTGCTCAAACAAAAGTTATAGCTCAAGAACAGCCTACTGTATCAACGGAAAAAGAGAACCTGATTCAAATCACGATAGGCAAGAAGAAGCTTTGGTACTGCAAACAGTGCGGCTACGTTACCTTTAGAGAAGACCCCCCTTATGTCTGCCCAATTTGCAAGGCTAAAAGGGAAATGTTTGCAGAGATAAAAATAACATTAAGCACTTCAGGTTAGCTTGAGATGTCTATTTCAATTTTTTTCCAATCTTCTTTTATTCCATGAAGTGAAGATACTGCGCCGACTATGGTGCCGGTTAAGATTTTCTCCACAAACTCGTTAATGACAATTTCTTTTCCGTCTACTTTTAATTTTATGCTCATTTGTATCCCTTAAAAATGTAAAGCAATAGTTAATGTAAAAGTTTTTGGGAGAGTAAAGCACCTCATTTACAAGAGTGGAATAAATGAAGCCGGAAAGTTATCTTGAACCTAAAGAACGGGCTGCAGAGATTTTCCAGCTCCTGCTGAAGGAGCACCCGGA
Organism: uncultured Candidatus Bathyarchaeia archaeon; assembly: GCA_964596465.1. Classification (GTDB taxonomy): domain Archaea; phylum Thermoproteota; class Bathyarchaeia; order Bathyarchaeales; family Bathycorpusculaceae; genus JADGNF01. Next base: position 11,099 of record CAZQTZ010000025.1, read on the forward strand.
TGCTAAAATTGCGCTAAATTTCTCTAATCCTCTAGAGTTATTGGTAGCCACTATTCTTTCAGCTCAATGTACCGATGAACGCGTCAATATTGTAACTAAGGCATTGTTTAAGAAATATAAAAAACCTGAAGATTATGCTAAAGTTGATTTAGTGGAGTTAGAGCAGGATATTAAATCAACAGGATTCTATCATAACAAAGCAAAAAGTATTCAGAAGACTAGTCAGATTTTGATAGATAAATTTCACTCTCAAGTTCCAAAGACGATGCCGGAGATGTTAGAGTTGGCAGGGGTTGCTAGGAAAACGGCTAATGTTGTTCTTTATGGAGCTTATGGTACTGTTGAGGGGATTGCTGTTGATACACATGTACGTCGACTTTCGCAAAGACTGGGACTTGCCCAGTGTGATGATCCCGTAAAAATTGAGCAGGATTTAATGAATTTACTTCCTAAAGAGAAGTGGATGAAAATGGCGGACTTACTTATTTTCCATGGTAGAAGAGTATGCATGGCAAAAAAACCGAACTGCACAGGATGCGTATTAAACAAAGTCTGTCCGTCTGCCTTTACTTTTAGCAAATAGATAAAATGCAGAGATAGTTGAGTTCCCCAGACCAATAACACTAAGATGAAGATTCTTTTGCTTAATTTTCATTAAAAATTCTATGGATTCTAAAGTTCTTGATTCAGGCTATTTGCATCAGCGTTGTAGCGGTTCTGCTTCGGTGACTTCGAATTTTATTAGTTTAGGGTAGAGCCAGTATGCTTTTATGAAGTCGTCCACTGTCTGGTTTTGGTCTAGTTCTTCAAAGAAATTTACGTGCTCAGGTGCTTCCCCTTGGATTTCTCTAGCCACATAAACTTTTATTCGGGCAAAATATGTTTTTTCTACTTCAAAATTCTTCATTTGTAACTCTTTAACGACATCTACACTAAAAGGTAGATTTGTGAGAAGATCTATCGCAGCGATTTTATGAATATGATCATTTTTAGCTTTTACAGAAATGATTCGCCTATCAAAAACCCGGTAAATCCAGTCTGATTCAAACTCTGAAGTAATGGCCAAAATCATTTCCCACCTGCATATAATTATTGTTTTCTAAGCGTTAATGTTTTTCGGATATCCAAAAATTGGTAATGATTTAAAAAGGAACCTGAACATAACAAGAGCGAACTGAGGAATAGAATGAATAATTGGAAAACTATTAGCCAAATCGCAATTGTTTTTAGCCTAATATTTATAATATTTTCAATTATCGCAGCTATAATTAATTACCAAACCCTAATCCAGATTTCTGCAATTATTCCCACAAGCTACATCTTAATCAATATTCTTTCTACAATGCTCCCCTTCATCCTAGCCGCTGTACTTTCTTTCGTAGTAGCCGCTATCGGTTCACGCGCTGGAAAAGAAAAAGAAGAAAACAAAATTTCAAATCAAAAACAAGAACAATCATTAGATAAAGAAGCATAAATGCTTCTCTTCAACTCAATTCAGAAATCACTCTTAATGCAATTTAACTCAACCTTTCGGAGCAGAATCCTAAAAGAAGCTCAAGTTATTTTTATCCAAACGCAGAAAAACGCATATAAGAAAAACCTGATAAAAAATGCAATAGTGACTTCAGAGCAGATAACAATTAAAAAAAATTATCTTTTAATAAATTATTTTTCAGCAAGCAAGGAGATGTTGGTTTTGAAAGAGTGGAAATGTGGGTTAATTGGACATCACGAAAATGTGGGTAAAACAATCGAGGACTAGGAAAAACAGGGCTGGCAGCTACATACCTATCAGGCAGCAGGAGACGTAGGCATAACTACAGCATTCGTTACTCATTATTTACTGTTTGAAAGAGGAAGATAATCAGGTAAATTTTGGAAAATAACAAACAGCAAATAGTTCTCATTATTAATAATTCATAAAATTTAATAAAATAATCCACAGAAAGAGCATTCATGTGCACTTTACCGAATTTACAAACTTGTGACCTTAAAGAATCACGACAACAAAAACACAACAAGAAAGTAAAGGCTACGGCAATTCAACTAAGCATTGCAGAAGATCATATACCCTTATGCATTAAATAATTAGATTTTCGTCCAAATATTATCGAATTGTTTGGCGCCGAGAGTAATCTTCATACCGTAGTTTATCTCGTCGAATCGAAATCGCTATTTTGCATCAGAGTTATAGCTTGCATGATGCCAAATGTTAGACCACCAGGTTCTGCGCATGTGGCGTACCACCCAATCCCAGGGATAACTATTTTTGGTTCAAGAATGCTACCGCCATTCTTTTTTACACGCTGCAAATACTCATCAATGTTTTAGACCCCAATTGTGATTACAGTTAGAGGTTTTCCGCCGTCGATTTTGGCGTCTTTCACTTCCCTTATTCCGCCATCTATTCCAAGCTCACTTTCAGGACCTGCTTGAATTCGGTAGTATTCGTAGGGGATTGGGAACTTTTCGAAACGCCAATCAAAGACTTGCGCGAAGAATTGCCGCGCCTTTTTCGCGTCGTTAACTGTTAGATCAAAATACACCGGTTTCATACACCTAATTGGGTGTCTATCAGTTTTAAAATTTTAGAATACAAAATAATTGTCATGCCATAAGTAAGTAAATACTCAAATATTGCTCAAATTAAGTTTAATTTATTAAAAAATC
>CAZQTZ010000025.1:13778-17005 GCA_964596465.1 uncultured Candidatus Bathyarchaeia archaeon
GCAGCAACTGGACGTAATCAGCGAGCTGCAAATGGTAAGTTGGTGCCGAGGGCAGGGTTTGAACCTGCGACGACTCGGTCTTCAGCCGAGCGCTCTCCCAGGCTGAGCTACCTCGGCACTATTTGGACAGCCTCGGAACATTATAAGGAAAGCTATTAGGTCTTTGGCAATCTTCTTTATTTACGTTTTTGTAGGAACAATAGATTATGTTTTTGGCAGATACATTCGAAGTTTACTTTAGGTAAATAATTGACTTATTCCGTTGTCGGGTCAGTTATTTTCTGTGAGGGATACTAAATTAATTTATTGGAAACTGTAGAAGTTAATTTATTCTATGGTTTCAGACTACTAAGTCGGGCGGTCTTTAACTTGAGCTTTTATTGCTATCTTGTAAGAAGGCTACAGACTATAGTAAAATGAAAAAGTAGATAGATTAAGAAGGTTAGGGAAGCGGCAAATTTGTTTCTACCTTACGGCTGAAGCAGAGTTGTTTTTGAATCCACAGCATTTCTTTGCTATCATTAAACCAATAGGTGAAGCCGCTAATGCTGATAGAAATATTGCAATTAATACAAACGGGTAAACATTCAGCCAAGCGAAAATAAATTGAGATCTTGCCACTACTGGCAGAAAATAGAATACCATGCTAAGAGACATTATTGTTGCCATTATAAGCGTTAATACCATAGTTGAGACAAGACGATGGGGAATACTAAAAGGCTTTGTTTTGCATGCAGCAGCAACTTTGTCCCCCCATGTGTTAATTGGCAATATTAAAGATATGATTAGGCTTATTACAAAAGATACACCAAACCCTTCTAAGAATATTGGTAAAGTTAAGGTTCCTGTAGAAATTATTGGTAATAGCACACTTAATACAATGCAAAGAATGAAGCACATCCAAAGAGACATGATTACAGTAAATTTGTCCAATTTCATTTTTTCACCTGAAGTTGATAAGTTTCTGGAGTGGAGAAATAAAGGGGTTATGAATTTCCAATCAGTATCATCAAAAAATTTTTGTATGGATAAATTCGCAAAGCTCAGCACTTATTTTAGAGGCAGAGTATTGACAGGATTGTTATTATTTTTTAACTAATATTAGAAATCTTCCTTTTTAGGAAGATAGAAAATAAAATCGGGTTTAATTAAAAATGTAGCTTTTTTTAAATACTTACGAAGTGGGTTAGGTAGTAGCCTATTAGTCCTGCAGCTGTGAAGCATAGGAAGCATAGGAAGCGTTCGGTTTTTTGGGAAAGCTCGATGTGTAAGGGATTTTTTATTCGCGACATGTTTTTGACCTGCATAGTATTTGTTTTTGTAGGGGAAAGGTTTTATGAAGGGAAAATACGTAGTTTTGATTCAGTCTTTGATATGGGCCGGTAGTCTAGCGGCTAGGACGTCGCCCTCACGCGGCGAAGATCACTGGTTCAAATCCGGTCCGGCCCACCAAAAATAAGTCGTTATTTTTATGTTGATAACTCTATTATCCTGTTCCATTGTTCTTGGGATAGGGAAAAATTTTTCCTTGAGTGGTAATGAAAACCAAATTTATAGGTGACCTTGTGTTGTTTTGTTATTGTTATATCACCATTTTATCAGATATACGTTGTCGCCTTGTTTTTGTGCCTTAATAAGTTCGCAGTGCCTAAGAATCGCGCATTGGGCCTCTAACTCTTCAGGCTTAATTCCCACCACAAAAGCTAACTCTGGTCTAGTTATTTTTTGCCTCTCGACTATGGTCTGATAAATTTTCTTCTGTAAGTCTGTTAATCCTTCAGCGCCACTGTGACCTAGTTGTTTTCGGTTTAGCAGTGCACTAGTAACTGCTGTTGGATCACAAGTCTTAGGAGGATTGGTTATATACATAAAACAGTCTTCACAATACACCTTGCCAAATTGCTCATATAAATCAGATTCTTGTATGGCAGCACCGCAACGACTACAATCCATATTTTATTACCTTACATCTAAAACATCTTACTCGTTATTTTACTTTTCAAAAATTTCCAAACCTTAATCATGACACTACATTAAAGCAAGAGCCATCATAATTTCTTTTTTATCAGAGCAAGGAAGGCATTTTTACTTTTATATTTTGACAACTTTTTGAGATCAGCTAGAAATTTCTGGGGTCTGTCCGTCATGATTTCTTCATCTTCACATCAGACTGGGACGGCGACATCATCCCCCCTCAAAACAACAGCATCCCGTATCATAAACGTTGTTAACCTAATGCTGTTGATGAAGAAATTACAATCAAAGAAATAGGCAAACTAAAGGTGTACATTAAATAATTGCAATTCAACAGGGTCCTCAAGCAGAAAGACTCATAAAAGCAAACGAGAAGTATCCGGTTGGTACTAACAAAGCAGCACAGAGACTCACTCCTGCTTATTTTGTTTGGAAATAGTTTTAAGGAGTAAGTAGGAGTATTCATTGGCGAAATGAAATGCCGAAATATGGTAAACCTATTTGGCAGTATGTTTTAGAAGCCGTTAAAAGTTTAGAAAGCGAGACATTCTCACCTTCGGAGATCATCATGAAGGTGCATGAAACCCATCCGGAGATACCCTCTGTTACAATACGTTCCTACGTTATCGCTATGGCGCCCAATCATCCCTTCAGTGGACATTGGCCGTCTATCCGCAAACTGCACGGTTTTTTTGAATACTTAGGAGAAAGCCGATTCAGACTTAAAGACGCAATTACAAAATGAGATAGGCATATAATGTATGAATCTATATTTTTGAGCTAAAATTCTGATGATGTCCAAAGACTACATATGCTAAAAATGGAAACATGATTGGTAATCAAGTATTTCATTTTAGCAATAGAACTTATAAAATAAAATCGTAAGATTTTTGACGAGGATAGAGAAAAATGAAAACAAAAATCCTTGCTTTATCAGCATTAGGAATACTGCTATTGTCTCTCAGTTTAGGATTAACTACAGCAAGTACATTGCAGTGGCCAAATTTGCCAACAAGCGCTGTTCAAATAAACGTGAAATATGGCACAATCTACACCACAGACACGTACTTTGCCACCACATTATCAAATGTTCCTGCAGGTTATGATGTAGATAACGGAATCTACGCAGGGTGGTGCGTCGATAGAAGCGAATTAATGGAAAGACACATTGATCATAACGTAGTACTTTATTCAAGTCTTGCGCCGCCAAGTGGATTATCAGGTGAAGAATGGGGCGCAATAAACTACATTCT
>CAZQTZ010000026.1:0-16970 GCA_964596465.1 uncultured Candidatus Bathyarchaeia archaeon
GCTGCTCTGTGGAAGCAGATGTTGTGGGTTCAAGTCCCATCAGCCACCCCAAATGATCATCTGACTCATTAGGATCCTGTAATATCTCAAAGAGACAACTTAAACAGGCGGTTCTATAACCTGGAAAACAATAAGTAACTCCCTCGGGGAAAATTAGCTCTTGCAGTCTTTGTTTAGTCTCGAGATCAACATTTCTCCAGGTTTGAGCTACATTTTGTAAGAAATGTTCAGCGAAAGTACAAATTGTTTCTATATCTAATTTCTGCATTGATCCCTCATTTATTTGCATCTTTTTAACGGTAATTTTGTTTTCTACTTCATCCGTTAACTCCTTGCATACCTCGTCTGAAAAGATGCCTGCTACATTTTTCTTTGCTATTGTTTTTCGCTCATCAAGTAGATCCGCTAACTCTTTTTCTAGTACATGCACATCTTTTGTTAGTTCCTTATATTTTGCTTCGTATTTTTCTTTAAGTATTTTAGTGAATTTTTCTACAGTTTCTTTTTTAGGTTTAATCTTTAGTAAATAATCAAAGAATTGCTGCTCAAATTCTTCCACAGGCACAGATGGACTATGATTTTGACATCTATAATAAGGGTACTTTTTAGATCTTCCTTTGGACCAGTTTCCAGTGATAGGTTCCCCACATTTTTCACATCTTACAAAATGGCGTAGAGGGAAATCTGGGTTGTTGCGTTTCTTTGGTTGTGCAGTAAATGAGTTTCCTGCGGACACTTGTTGTATTTGATACCACTCTGGTTCACTAAACATTGCTTCATATTTACCCATATATTTTTTGTTCCTTACTTTGGAATATATAACACCCTTATAAAATTCATTACTGAAAAACTTTGAAATGAATTGCGATGATGTTTTTTTGTCACTTCTTGTAGTAAATCCCCACTCGTTTAACATATTTGCAATTTGTTGCTTTGTATAAATACCTTTGGTGTATTCACGACCAGCTCTTTGAAGTAATGAAAACTTTGGTTCATCTGGTACGGGGTAGTTCTTATCGCTATCCCCAGGTTTATATTTGTACCCTACAGGTAGGGGATTTGTTGGCAAACCTGCTAGTAGCCTTTTTGTCATACCATCTTTAGTTCTTACACTTTTTGTTGCGTTGTCTAATTTTGCAGCAGCAGCCATTAGTGTTTCCATAAACTCACCAGCAGGGGAATTATCCGTAGGCTCGGTTAAGGAGATTATGGATACACCGTATTCAGCTAACCTCCTTTTAACCGCCAGGTAATCAAATGTCTCCCGAGAGAGCCTATCAATCTTATAGATTATTAAGGCATCCAGCTTCCCTTTATTTTGTCTAGCGTATTCTAATAACTCCATAAGGGCAGGTCTGTTTAGTGAGGTTGCTGACTTTCCCTCGTCCTTAAAAACTCTTAATAATTTATATCCATTGTTCTTGCAATAATCCTTGCATTTGTCTTCTTGATTTGAAAGTGAGTAGTTATTTATTTGTTCTTCTGAGGATACTCGTACATATCCTATTGCTGTTTTAAGCATAAAAATAAATGACCGCCTCAGTGTAGCCAACAAGAAACAAGTTCCCATTGTCTGAGACGGTCATTAATAAGCTTGTTTCTATTAAGTTGGCTACACTCAAATTATACATTATTTCTTAGTAACCTTTCTTCTTGGATATATTTTTAGTAATTCAACTAGTGCTATATCTGCCAGCATATTTAGTGCTCTGTTTTCCAATGAGTCTATATTTGGTGTTTCTTTCACATTAGCCTTTATCCTTTTATCAAGGGCTTGCTGATTGTTTTTAATTCTTGCCACGGGTAAACTCCCAAACTAAGTCCTCAATCGGGGGTCTGCATTGCATGCACGCATAATCACCATCTACTCTTAGCCAAAATTTAGTACTACCACATTCGGGACACTTTGCAGGAGGTACCTTAAACAAGTGTTTATTAAATTCGTTGAATTCGTAATCTTTTGTGTATGGAATTTCTTTAACTATCAAATTTATACTGTTTATATGCTTTTTTAGTTTTTCCAGGTGTGAGTTCATATGTGTACGAATTGCACGAATTTTACGAATTCCTCTGCCTTTCCACAGAAAACCAAAGTTCAATTCCACTAGATGATTCTGTCTTTCTTAGTAGTCCTAACGATAAGAGCGTTACCAATGCTTGTTTAATATCTTCTGATGAGTAGTTTCTACTCAATGCGTTGTTTATTGCCGTTCTGGTCATGCCTTGTTTGTTATCAGTAAGAGCCTCAAGAATTCTTTTCATTATTGGTGTAAAGCTTTTTGTTTGGAAAATGTATCTAGCAGAATTTTCCGCATAATCCCATATTGCTAAAGCTGCGAGCAAATGCTGAGGTTTGATAAGTATGCTTTTGTCCAATAATGCGTATATTCCTGCAATTCTTGTTACATAGGATTCGGATCTAGATGTCATCGCACCCACTAAACCTGGTAATCCCGCTGATAATTCTGGGTAAGTCTCTTTCCAAAGTGGTTTTGTTTCCTCATCCCAAGTAATAGTGTTCACATTCTTTGCGAAATTTACAACATCTTGGATTTTGCACTTAAGCCTTTGTAACTCAATATCAGGCAGTTCTCCTCCAAATGGTAGTGATTTTGATCTACTTACGCATATCCAGAGAAAACGATTTCCAAAACCATTACTAGTCTCGATGTCGGATAGTAGTTTTATTAACTCTTCGTTTGTTATGTGTCCCATAATTGATATATGGGCACCAGTGGATTTAGCAGGACAGTTTTTTGCAAGTGTTCTTAGATTACCAGTGTCCCAAGCATCCCTTATTATTGCTGACAAAGTATTTTCCTTTCGTGTTAGGGCTTTAAGGACAGATGCGAATTCAGATTCAACTACCAACAGTCTTTTATCTGCTACTCCCTCATCAGTTATTACTTCTTGATAGCCCTCAATTTCTTTACTCTTTTGTTTTTTTATTGGTTGCATTTTTCTTATTTCATCTCGTACATTCCAGATGAGTCCCTCACCTGAGACCATTCCTGAGGAAATCCTATTTAGAAAGGTTGGATCAACGCTCTCAAATATTCTTCTTGGATATCCCCAGCTGTCGCCTTTTCTGCCTTTTGAGGTCTTACCTACAAGAACACAAAAAAGCCTAAGTGGGTGAGAGATTGCACTAATCTCTATATGAGGACCTGAACCGATAACTGATCCTAGAGTACATAGAAAATTAAACATTAAGGCAGCCTCATCTGCTTCCGTATGAGGTGCGACCGTTTTAACAAAGTCGCCAGCAAGTCCATAAAAGGCTTCGTTTGCTAAAGGAGCAGGCCAGGCAATCGGTAACGCTGGTTCATTGTTTTTAGTTTTTTCTTTAGACACAAAGTCGCATGCCGAATTGAATAAAGAATCTATTTCTTTTTGATCTAATGGTGGTAAAAATGTTTTATTTACGGAATCAACTAAGATCTTTACACTTTCTATATCGTAGTTTCGGGATAATGCGGAGCACGCGAGTTTGTGCAGTTGAGTGTTTCTGGCTCCTGAAGTAGCCCCAATTGCATCCTGTAGATCAAAGGGTTTTTTATAATTCTCATATTCATTAACGATAACTTCTTCCTCAACATTTAATGGAAACTCAGGTAATTGCTTTAATAACTCCTCTGGATTTCCGTTTACAATCCATTCGTATTTATGATCACCAAAACTTGATGGAGGTATTACTACAAAACCGCCATCGCCTCTTACATCTAATGTTTTTCCACCTACTTTTACAGTATTACGAACTCCAGGGGCGTATCTGTAATAACTGTGAAATCCACCGGTTATCGTTTTTACCATTATAGGTGATTCGTAGGGGGAATCTATCTCATCCCAATCAAGAACAGTAATTTGCGATATGTCACCAGTAACTAGACCAATCCCGTTTACTTTAGGGTTTGAAAAACCTTGTTCTAACTCCTCGTCTGTCGCAAACCTATTTTGGTATTCTTTCCAAGAGGGAATAGCTGGCTTTTTATCAATTTTTCTAACTTCTTTTCCACCAACCATTTTTGTTTCATAACATCCTTTAGAATCTAGCTTGTAACTTAAGGTAACAGGGAAAACAGAAAACTTATATTTATCTCTATATATTTTTGCAGCTATTAGAAGATTCATAGTTTAATCTCCTTTTCTGGTTTTTTAGTGTTTTCTATTGGGAGATGGAGTAGTAAAGAGTTCTCAATAAAACTTTTTATACTACAGCGTTCTTTCGCCGCCTGTACTTTTACCAGTGTATGATAATATAAACTAATCCTTACCTGCTTTGATTTTGTATTGTCGATTATGCTACTTGCAACCATATTGCCAAGATAGCAAGAGAACATTCATAAGTCAGTTTCACTTATATAGGCAAAAGTGAAACTATTTTTGGGGATTAAGAATATCTAGGTATCTGTAATAGATGGTCTTAATAGAATTTTCATCAATGATTTGTAGCTCTTCAAGTTCGGGAGAGTCTGCTATTTGCTTAAAACTCATGCCTCTGTTAGTTTTCATTTCGTAGATAATCAAAGCAATATCTGCTATTGGTTTATTGCTGTCTAACACTTCAGGTAGAGCAAGTTGTTTATTATAGGTGTCAATAAGGTAGCTATAACGCTTAACAAATTCAACAATGCGGTTAATACTGACATCTCCGCTTATTTCAATGGATATCTTTCTAGATTCCTCTGAGAGAAAAATTGAGGGAAGACCCTCTGGAGCGTTTGCAGTTATTACTTGACTGCCAATTCTTAGACTTATCCCATCTTCAAGTGGTAGATCAATCCGATTGTCGGCTTTAACCATATTAAGTATGGGATCATACCAACTTTCTGGTATTTCTTTGCTCCTCAGGAATCCGTAAATAGCTTTTTTTGTATACGCAATTCTTTCAGGTAAATCTTTACCATCATGTGACTTTAATAAGTTCTTTAAGTTGTTAATAAGCTGCATAAGAGTTTTATCACTAAGCAACATTAACAACCTATTATAGGCCGCGTTTGTAGTACTGATATTTATAAAGTTACGATCGTGTTTTGGGATCATGTCGACAAGTTGATTATATCAGTATGGGTATGTTTCGTTAGTGAGATATTATGCGTTAATTAGCGGTTTGTTCTTGTATAGTTATCCGAACGGGTTCCCCCTGCCTATTAAACAGTTCTTCTGGTATTTCTGAACCAGCTGGGACAATATAATTAAACCCAGTTATAGCCTCTCCAGTAACATTTTGGTCAACTGTTTTTCTCAGTGAAAACTCATCACTTTTTCTTCTTTCTAAGAATTTAAGTGCTAAATTGGGATCTTTAACAAGGGAGGTAACAACAGATTTTCTTGCTAGTAGAAATGGATTGCTTTTATATACTTCTTTTTCCTCGGAAAATTCTGGATTTTGTTTTTGATATTCATACAATGTGTCAGGGTGAATTCCTGCATAGAGACAGGCTTCCGCATCTGTGCATCCCCAGAGAAACGCCTCCTTTAATTTTCCGAGAACCTGATTTGTCATTTTTTTAGGTCTTCCTGCCATAGTTATAGTATGGACAGCTGTTTTACACCTTGCAACATATTAACGAAACCGCAATTCCGTGATAAATTGGATTTACATTTGAATATGGTCACCTAAACCTTAACAGGCATGGTGCGAAAACCTAGACAAGGAACGGAAGCTCTTCGTTCAACTACTTGTCTAGGTCATATGGGGAAACTCGTATGTGCGACCCGAAAGGATTGCAGGTTGGCGGAGAGCTTTAGTTGTTTGTACCGCAAATAAACTCCTAAAACCGATATTTTTAGAAATACTTAAAAAATGGAAAAAAGTAGTAATAAAAAAGCAAACATATTTTTGAGGATACAGAAAGTCCTTACTTCATTTTTCGTTAGTGATCCTAATGCATTAGTCTTGGTTGAATGGATTGATCTAGACGGTAAGATTAAACAAGAAGTTATGCCTGCGGGTATGGCGGATGATATATCTGAAACTTTATTTGGAAAAAGGACATTTGGAACAAAGAAAGGTTGCGAGTTTAATACAGTTAATAACGATCCCAATAACTACAAAGGAGTTAATTTTAGTAACCATATTAGGTTCAATTTTCAACTAGTTGATAAACCAAAAAGCGAGATTGCACTTGAAATGACAGACGCACAATTAGAAGAAAAAATATCTAACCAATACCAAGCTAGAATTGACTTCTTGTTAAAAAGCAACAAGCCAAAGGATATTGTAGATGCTGAAATCGCTAAGTTACTGGCAAATTGCACATTTGATCCAAGAAGACCGTCAGTTTCATATACATCAAAATCTCAGGCAGAGAGATCAATTAAAGTACAAGAAGTGTTGAACGCACTTACTGATGAGGAGTTTCTAACGGATTCGTATGTACTTAATTGGCACGATTTATTAAACTCCTGATGATTTTGGCTATTATTGCAACAGTTGTTAAATACCTACTTGTCTCAGTATTTGTATACGAAAGTTACAAAGTCGGTAAAAATGTTAATGCTAAAGGTCTTCAGGAATATGCTTGGAATATGATACAAGCCCTGATTGTTACTGCTTTTTTGGCGTTTGTATTTATTCTTAAATCTAGTTTTTCAGAATTTACTGGATATAGATCCCAAACGGATAGTATAGAACAATTTGTTGAAGCGGTGCTTGTATTGTATATACCGTATCTTATAGGCATCCTAAAAATTTCATAATTGGAGACTTATTCTCAAGTGTTATAGTGTAAATGTGAAGCAAGAAGAGGAATTTGTCAAAGAATCAATAACAAAATATTTAAGCACTACGGGAATAATTCCGGAGGTTCTTCCAGGTAGTGAGCCACCTGATTACTATGTACAATTGAGCAGTAAAGTATACCCTTTGGAGGTAACAAATGCTGAAACTCTTGCATACTCAGATGATGGTAAACCAGGTAAACTTAGGCATTCTCTGGCACCTTTTGATGCATTTTACAAAGAGATAAATACAAGTCCTCTTGTGGATAACATAGATGTGCCAGCGAACAAAACGATATTTATTTATACAAATCTACCTATAACAGATTGGAGTAACTTCAAAAAAGTTTTTATAGAATTACTAAACAAAGGTTATTTAACACTGGTTTCAGAGCTAAAAAAAAGATTTCCCGATAATATAAAACGCATAAGCGTTATAAATCAACCTAACACTGGAATTCCTATAAAATTTGCAATTAGTGCCAAAAATCCTGAGATTGATATTGCATTCCAAATACGACTGCTACTGAATGAAATCGTTGAAATAAAAGAAAAGAAAATGAATAAGGCAGGTGTCGTAGGAGATAGGTGGCTTGGTATTCTTAACAATTATTTTTTTGATGATAAAAACATTTGGATTCAAGAATTACAAAATTTGAAGATTCCGCATTCATTTAAGAGAATATTTATAGTAATGATAAATGGAGATGTACTAGATGTTAAATACAATTAAATATTATTATCAACAAAACAGTCTAAACAACAGGGAACTTGCTATATTGCTTTGGATTTTATTAGCTTTGGTGTTTTTTATTTGGAAACCCGATATCCGTAAGTCCTTAACTTCAGTGTTAAAGGCGTTGGCTCATAAAAAAATTTTGATACCAATTATCATAGTCGGAATTTATGCATTGCTAGAGGTCGTTATCCTAAAATACCTTAGAATTTGGGACATCTTCTTGATAAAAGACACTATAGTGTGGTTTTTGGGTACCGCACTTGTAATGCTTCCTAACTATGAAAAGGTCACACTAGCTGGATCCAATGTAAAAAGGCTAATCCTGGATAATATAAAATTATCATTTTTTCTAGAGTTTATTGCTAATATTTATGCTTTTCCTCTTATTGTTGAGTTTTTACTGATACCCGTATTAGTAATAATCGTTGGAATGGCTGCTCTATCCGAGAAGGACAAAAAATATCAGGTAGTACTTACTATAACTAACTGGTTACTTACGATATACGGTATTACAATCATCGGGCATTCTTTGTATTTACTTATTAGTACAATAACAAGCAGTCTTACTCTAGCTACGCTATATAGCCTGATATCTTATCCTGTACTAACTTTATTTTTTTTGCCTTGTATTTATATATTCTCACTATATGCTACGTATGAAATGTTATTTCTTAGAGTGGATTGGCAGTTAAAACAAAATACTAGTTTAGCAAGATATGCAAAATATAGAATACTAAAATTCGCCAATTTTGATCTAGGAAAACTAAGACTTGTTAACAAAAACTTAAAGCTAGAGTTAATGAATGCTTACACAAAAGAACAAACAGAATCTGTAATAAAAAGCATCACAAATTAGCTTTTAGCTATTACTTGGGAATAAAAGTTCTTTTATACGTGCCATAAAAGAATCAAATTTTGCTTTGAGTCTTTTATTTTCAAAGGGTCCTGGTCGCATTGTAAGAATGTAGTCCCACATCGGTACAAGTTCTCTAACTAAACCGTATACACCCTGTAATTGCATATTCTCTATAAACTGTATATCCTCTTCTATATCGTAACGATCGTTCATTAAATTATGCCTATTACCAAGCACGGAAAAAAGATTAAAAGCGGGATCCTGCTGTTTTCTTTCTTCAATTAACTCCAATTCTTCTACACTTATGAACATAGGATGCGTAATAGGAGGTTTATCTAAAAAAGTTCGTCCATAGGTAGCTAGGGAGAGTACGTTGTCCTCATAAAACTTTCTATTTAGCGTTTCCTCTACGACAAACCGATCCGTTACTACAATTGGGAATATGTGCGTTATTTCTAAAACATTGTTTATCTTAGATTCAAGACCATAGTCACTAAACAATCCGTTTTGTATGTCCTCAACTGCCCTAAAAACTTGTGTAAATCCTTTGAAGAAATTTTGTTTGTGCAATTTGCCATCATCACGCACTATTTCTTTCAAGAACTTAAGTGTGCTATTTTTATCCGAGGTCAACAACATATCCAAAGCTAAACTTATTTTTTTTGCTTCAAAAACAAAAAGGTATAGTTTTGTATCTGAGCGGATGATCCCGATGAAGTCTGGTCTCATTTCTTTTCCAGTGGGTACCTCTACTACTTCATCGCACAATTCTTTTAGGCAGCTAAATGCATATTCTTGATGTAACAACCCATAATATTCTGCTAACAAGTTTTGCTTTTTCTTATCGCCTTCTACTTTATATTTTTCTAATAACACGAAATACGGAAAATCTACTAGTCGTTGCTCTAGATATGCTGGGTCTGCGATTATTGAAACGCTGCCAGATAATTTTATAAGTGGGTATTTCAGGAATGGCATAAAGTTAAACACAAAGTTTTGTTCCTCATCTAAAGTTGCTATTTTATCCGCATTAAAAGAATCTTTATAATTTGCCGTTGGTAGGCTTATAGGCTCCTGCAGGCTCTTCTTTAGTTCATCGGTTAGACTTGTTTCAGAAAGAAAATTATTAAAAATAACAAAGTCCTCTGGTTTTTCAGTATGAATATCTAGAGAGTAGAATTTAGCAAGGTTAAAGAAGTTTACTCCTAAAAAGGTTTCAATTGGGGTACCTGTAACAGCTTTGAAGTCCCCTTGAATATCTAATTCAATTTTATCCAATAATTGTTTCCCTCTAGCCGATTCTGGGATTTCAATCCACATACTTATTGCTCTTGAGAAATTATTAACAAAACGCCCTTGATGCGAAAAATAATATAGTGAAGCAATGCTTCTACGAGCACTCTCAAAATTGAGCGTTTTTAGTGGTAACAAAGGTTTTGATTCTCTGTTCTCCAGATAACTATTTAATGAAAGCAAATAAGGTCCTAAATCATTTAGTTGAACTGTTCTTGATTGATCGTTATTTGTTTCCTGAAGTGCAATTTTTAATGCTAGTAATAGTTGATGCCTGTGAAAAAGAAACGATGTTCGACCTTGTTTACTTAAAGCTTGTAAATTTTTTAACACCTCTTTTTGCTGTGGTTCTTGAAACAGCAAACGAACTAAATCTATCTGAAACGATGCAGAATCATGTTCTTTCCATAAGGAAATGTTAATCTTAGCTACCGCTTGTACTAGATGAAATGAGTATAAGCCTTTGAAGTAGCTTCTAATTTCATCAATAGTATAAGCTTTACCCTGTAAAACATCTTCAAAGTTCGCAAAAGTTAATATATTAGGTGGCATTTGTATATTATACTGGTATGCAACCTTAAATATTTATTCTCATTATCCCCAAAAACCTCAAAATCGGTTAAAATAGACTTATAAAGGTAAATAAATATGTTTGAACAAGCACTAAAAAATATAGATGATGCACTCCACAGGGATGCTGGCTCTGCCACAGAGCTTGATTATATAGAGCAAACCTCGTGGATTTTATTTCTAAAATACTTAAATGATCTTGAAAAAGATAAAGACACTGAAGCTAAACTAGCCAATAAGGTATACCAATATATATTAGACCCAAAGTTCCGCTGGGATACCTGGGCGTGCCCAAAGACCTCAACAGGTAAGCTAGATCATCAAAAAGCCTTATCTGGTGATGACTTAAAAGACTTTGTTGATGGAGAGCTATTTCCATATCTTAAAAAATTCAAATACTCAGCAGAAAGCCCTGACACTATTGAATACAAAATTGGTGAGATATTTAGCGAGTTAAAAAACAAGATACAGACGGGTTATACTCTTAGAAACATCCTGGATATTGTAGATACACTTCAATTCAGGACTGATGCAGAAAAACACGAGCTGTCTCATTTATATGAGAGCAAACTTCAAAACATGGGAAACGCTGGAAGAAACGGTGGGGAGTATTACACTCCAAGACCTTTGATTAGAACAATAGTTAAAGTTGTAGACCCAAAAATTGGCCAAACAATCTACGATGGAGCAGCAGGTTCTGCAGGATTTTTAGTTGAGGCATTTAATTATCTTTCCAAAGACAGAGAGAAACTTTCACCTAAAGATTGGGAAACACTTCAGAAAAAGACTTTTTACGGGCGAGAAATTAAATCACTTGCTTACATTATTGGTGTAATGAATATGATTCTGCATGGAATTGAAGCTCCAAACATTATTCATACAAATACACTTGCTCAAAACATTTCAGATATTCAGGAAAAGGATCGTTACGATGTTGTACTAACAAATCCTCCATTTGGAGCAGGTATTAGAAAAGAAATTCAACAAAACTTTCCTATAAAAACAGGGGAAACTGCTTACTTATTTTTGCAACACTTTATAAAGATACTAAAGGCTGGTGGAAAAGCAGGTCTTGTAATTAAAAACACTTTTTTATCAAATACAGACAACGCATCCATTTCCCTGAGAAAACATCTTTTAGAAACCTGTAATCTACATACTATTTTGGATCTTCCTGGTGGAGTGTTTACTGGTGCTGGAGTAAAGACTGTAATTTTATTTTTTGAAAAAGGTTCTCCTACACAAAAAATCTGGTATTACCAATTGAATCTAAAAAGAAACTTGGGAAAGACCTCAGCACTTACGGAACAAGATTTAGAAGAGTTTGTACAGTTTCAGAAAACAAAAGCAGCTAGTGATAACTCCTGGAGTGTGGATATAAATGATATTGATCAGGAAACATTTGATCTGTCAGTAAAGAATCCAAACAACGGAGTTGAGGAAGAATTAAAAGATCCAATTGAAATACTTGAAGAGATGAAGAAGTTGGATAAAGAAAGTGAAGAAATTCTGAATAGGATATATGAAAACCTTAGTAAAAAGTGAAATCACCTATCAAAGATTAGGAGAAGTTTGTAATATCGTGAATGGTGGTACACCAGATACAGGTGTTAAAGACTACTGGGATGGAGATATATTATGGATAACTCCCAAAGACATGGGCAGGCTCAATAAGGTATATGTTGATGACACTGAAAGAAAAATCACAGAAAAAGGGCTAAAGAGCTCTTCGGCTAAAATTTTGCCAATAAATTCCGTTATCTTATCTTCAAGAGCTCCTATTGGGCATTTAGTAATAAATAGTAAAGAGATAACTACCAATCAAGGTTGTAAGGGATTGATACCCTCTGGTCAAATCAATGCAAAGTATCTTTATTATTTTTTACTATTTTCAAAGGAATTATTAAATAATTTAGGAAGTGGGACAACATTCAAAGAACTCTCAGGAACTAAACTAGCAGAAGTTACTGTTCCAGTCTTTTCATTAGAAGAACAAAAGCGCATCGTTTCAATTCTTGATGATGTTTTTATGGATGCTGAAAGAGCAAAGGAAATCGCAGTAACATACCGAGGCAATACACTGAAACTTTATCAAAGTAGTGTTGATAAGATTTTGTTTCAAAAGAGTGCTTCCGATCAAATTAAAAGTTTAGATAATGTTTGCATAATTGAGCGAGGAAGTTCTCCACGACCAATTAAAAAATACCTTACTAGCGATCCTGATGGTGTAAATTGGATTAAAATTGGAGATACAAAAGATGTTGCAAAGTACATTTCATCCACAGCAGAAAAAATAACCAAAAAAGGTGCTGAAAAATCTAGATTTGTTGATATAGATGATTTGATAATTTCTAACTCCATGTCATTCGGTAAACCTTACATTATGAAAATACAAGGATACATTCATGACGGCTGGTTTGTTTTAAGACCTTATGACCTTATTAATACTGAGTATCTATGGTATTTATTGGTATCCCAATCTGTACAAACACAGATTAAGAACCTAGCCAGTGGTGCAATAGTGAAAAATATCAGAAGTGATTTAATAAGGCAGGTTACATTCCCAGTACCAGCACTTGAAGAGCAAAAAGCTAGACTAATAGAGTTGAATGAGCTATCGGATAAGTTTGAAGACTTAGAGAAAATAAATGTAGAAAAAGTTGAGAGCTGGGACAACTTAAAGAAATCTGTACTAAATAAAGCCTTTAGAGGAGAATTATAGTATGCCGCTTAACGAAGCAGAAACACGAGCTGAATACATAGATCCTAAACTCATTGAAAGTGGTTGGGGTGTTATTACTGACTCTAAGATATTAAGAGAATATAGATTTACGGATGGAAGATTACAGGTTGGTGGCACTCGTTCCAAACCAGAAATTGCCGATTACATTTTGGTTTATAAGAACATAAAATTGGCTGTTGTTGAAGCCAAGCAATTAGACTTACCTACAACTGAGGGAGTAACCCAAGCTAAAACTTACGCTCAAAAACTTTCTATTGTTTATACATACTCAACCAATGGTCAAAAGATTTATCAAATAAATATGGAGACAGGAAAAGAACAATATATTGAGAAATTTCCAACACCTGATGAACTATGGAACGCAATCTTTTCAGATCAAAACGAATGGAAAGCAAAATTCAACGCAATACCATTTGAAAGTGTAAATGGAACAAAGAGTCCAAGATACTATCAAGAAATAGCAGTTAATAGAACAATGGATGCTATAGCTAAAAATAAACAGCGAATTCTACTAACCTTAGCCACTGGTACAGGTAAAACATTTATAGCATTTCAAATTGCTTGGAAGCTTTTTAAGACACGCTGGAATCTCAATAGAGATGGTAAACGACAGCCTAGAATACTATTTTTAGCAGATAGAAACATCTTGGCTGATCAGGCGTTTAACTCATTCTCTGCTTTTTCCGAAGACGCTTTGATAAGAATTAACCCGCTTGATATTAGAAAAAAAGGCTCAGTACCGACAAACGGAAGCATCTTTTTCACTATATTCCAAACATTTATGAGTGGTCCCAATAACACTCCTTACTATGGGGACTATCCTAAAGATTTCTTTGATTTCATTATTATTGATGAGTGTCACAGAGGTGGTGCAAATGATGAAAGTAATTGGCGAGGAATCCTAGAATACTTTTCTCCTGCAGTGCAGCTTGGTTTAACAGCAACGCCTAAAAGAAAAGATAATGTTGATACTTACAGATACTTTGGTGAGCCTATTTACACTTATTCCTTAAAAGAGGGAATTCAAGATGGTTTCTTAACCCCATTTAAGGTGAAACGAATTCAGACAACTATGGATGACTATGTATATACATCTGATGATGAAATAGTTGAGGGGGAAGTAGAACAAGGTAAGGTTTATACAGAACTAGATTTTAATAAAATTATTGAAATAATGGAAAGAGAAAAAAAGCGTGTAACCGTACTACTTAACGAAATTGATCAAAGTGAAAAGACATTAGTGTTTTGTGCTTCTCAAGCTCACGCACTTGCAGTCAGAGATCTTATAAACCAAATGAAAGAAAGTACGGACCCAAACTACTGCGTAAGAGTAACCGCAAACGATGGTTTAAGAGGTGAGCAATATCTAAGAGAGTTTCAAGATAATGAAAAGACAATTCCTACTATACTTACTACCTCACAAAAACTTTCTACTGGTGTAGATGCACGAAATGTACGAAATATAGTCCTAATGAGACCAATAAACTCAATGATTGAGTTCAAACAAATAGTTGGTAGAGGCACACGATTATTTGAGGGCAAGGAATACTTTACAATAATAGACTTCGTTAACGCTTACGCTTTGTTTTCAGATCCTGAGTGGGATGGTGAACCCATTGATGAGTACACACCTCCTAAGATAAAGACACCAAAAGTACACGATGGTCCAACAACCACAATTTATGACCCTCCAGTACCTCCAGAACCCAAAAAGATGCTTAAAATAAAGCTAAGAGACGGTAAAGAACGCCAAATACAGCACATGGTTTCTACCTCATTTTGGGGTGCTGATGGCAAGCCTGTTTCAGCTGAAGAATTTATTAAAAGTATTTATGGAAAGTTACCTGAGTTTTATAAAGATGAGCAGGAATTACGAAAGATTTGGTCTAATCCTGCAACAAGAAAAGCCTTTTTAGACAAACTGGCCGAAAGTGGTTACGGTGTTGATGAACTTACATCCTTACAAAAGTTAGTAGATGCAGAAAAAAGTGACCTGTTTGATGTGCTTTTTTATATATCGTTTGCTGTTAACCCCTTAGAGAGGGTTGAACGAGTTACAGCCAGTAGACCTACAGCTTTCGCAAACTTGGATACAAATCAAAAAGAATTCGTAGAATTCGTACTATCTAAGTATATTGAAAACGGATTTGAAGAGTTAGATGAAGAAAAATTGCCAGTACTTTTGAACCTAAAATACCAGGCTATCGCCGATGCTGTAAGAATTCTTGGTGGTGTTGAGAGAATTAGAGATACATTTCTAGGTTTTCAAAAAGTCCTATATTCTGTATAGAAACCATTAATACAATATATGTCTAAAAAACTAAGGCGGGTATCAAAGATAAGCGATTACAAAAGAGATAAAAAGAATCTCATTCCGCCCCTGGGATCCCTAAATATGGTGCAAACAAATTGGGTCAGAGACTTGCTTCCAGAATATTTATGGATAGACTCGTTAATTAATAGATACCCACAAAATTTAGCTATAGAGCTTTACAATTCATTTTTAGATATTGCAGATTCTTTTCGTAAAATAGATCCTGACAGCAAAGATTTACCGCTACTTGGGCATATCAGCCAGTTTATGGAAATTTCTACCAAGGATAGGAAACCTTTGCTTGCCGCTATGAATGTCATTTACAAGCAAGTGATGTTACCAGACTTTATTAATGCTTTAAGTTTGTACCCAAACAATCCAATGGACTGGTTAATAGTAGATAGTGAGACTTCAGATAAAGATCAAGGGGTTGATTATTTACAAAATGCAGTAGAAAGACTTTATCCTGGAAAGGACGAGCATAGTGGACTTTGTAGAGCAATACCTCTAAACCGTTTGTTCAAACATAATAAACTTAAGATATCATCCAAAATGAGTGATTTGGTAACAGGACTTAAAACATATCCTCAAGGCGACAGATATCATGTAGAGTCCTTTGCCAGGTCTGTTATTAATACTTCATGGGGTATGGAAGTGGAAAGAAAAGCGTCTCTAACAAATTGGAGCAAATTGTTTTGGAAGCTAAACGGAGAACTTTCTAAGTGCTATGACCAATAAAAAAGGTGCTACTAATAGAATGGAAAAAATAATCTCTTTAGGTAGAAATGCTGTTAAAGACTTACAATCCACAATACAGTCTCAACTAGATAGTCAAACTGTAGAGATATATGATTTTCATAGGGATGCCCTTTATAATGGCCTGTTCTTGCGAGTTTTTCGTTATACTGTTGATTTTTTATTAAATCCAAGCTTATGGGCAATCGACACCTCCAAAATCTTGATAAGGTGTACTTTAGAAAGTTATATATATCTTAAATATCTAACTAAGAATCCTGAATCACACAAGGAGTTTATAAAATATGGAATTGGGCAAGAAAAGCTTGTAAAAGCAAAGCTTGCGGAAGCCCTAGATATGACTGAGGATATTCCCGAAGATACTCTAAATTATATAAATTCTCCAACTGATGATGAAATATGGGATGAACTAGTTTCAATAAAAATAAAGAATTATGATAACATCCGAGAGCTCTTTGAGGAGTTGGGTGAGAAAGCTTTATACGATTTTAAGTATCAGCCATACTCAGTTTATGTACACGGCCATTGGTACGCATTGAAAACATGTTATCTGAAACGCTGTAAGAATCCGTTACATAGATATCACATGATTGGGGATATTCAGCTCCCTCCGTACGATTTGTACTCGTTGACTGAGATGTTACGTGTTTTTGAGATGACATACGAAATTTGGTGTGATTATTACAAGCTTGATCATTTAGCAGATTCTATAACGCATAAATACTACGAAGAGCTTAATAAACTATTAAAAGCAAAAGAAAATAAGGCATAAATAGAGAAAAACTTACCTCTTTAAGTTAGTTTTATCGGCTGTTAGCCTCTACAATGGTTTGAAACATCACCAAAATATCAACCAATTGGTTCAAATTAGCCTCCACTACCGACCCCAAACAATACCCTACCAATGTAAAAATGATATTAGGCATAGAAATAATTGATCCAGAT
The DNA here is from genome assembly GCA_964596465.1 of uncultured Candidatus Bathyarchaeia archaeon. Classification (GTDB taxonomy): domain Archaea; phylum Thermoproteota; class Bathyarchaeia; order Bathyarchaeales; family Bathycorpusculaceae; genus JADGNF01. Next base: position 16,940 of record CAZQTZ010000026.1, read on the forward strand.
CAAGAATATATGAGATGCTATGTTCATTTGG
>CAZQTZ010000027.1:0-274 GCA_964596465.1 uncultured Candidatus Bathyarchaeia archaeon
TAATCTGATAAAGCATAATTTTATTCGCAAACTTTATTTTTATAATTACGCAAGTGTGCTTCCATTGAAGGACTAAACTGTGGCGCACATCAAGGTAACAAATAGAGCAAGAAATATTGAGTATGCGATACGAGACGTTATTCCTCATACTCAGCAGCTTGTTAGAGAGGGCAAGAAAATTTACTATCTAAATATCGGTGATCCTGCATCATTCGACTTTACTGTCCCTCAGCATGTAAAGGAAGCTCTATGTAAAGCCATAGCAGAAGAGGAT